>NZ_JBIXLP010000059.1:0-9221 GCF_053543535.1 Providencia sp. AGC89 | reverse complement strand
GTAAGAATCCAAGTGCTCTGCTAATTCAACAATTTTCGCTTCCCACTCTGGGTTGCCTTCCAGCGCTTTCAGAGCTGAACCACGAACAACTGGAGTGTCGTCGCCTGGGAAATCGTATTGAGACAGAAGTTCACGAACTTCCATTTCAACTAATTCTAGCAGTTCTTCGTCGTCTACCATGTCACATTTGTTCAGGAAAACGATGATGTATGGAACACCAACTTGACGACCTAACAGGATGTGCTCACGAGTTTGTGGCATTGGGCCATCTGTCGCAGCAACAACCAGAATTGCACCGTCCATCTGAGCAGCACCAGTGATCATGTTTTTAACATAGTCGGCGTGTCCTGGGCAGTCTACGTGTGCGTAGTGGCGAGTTGGAGTATCGTACTCTACGTGAGAAGTAGAGATGGTGATACCACGCGCTTTTTCTTCTGGTGCGTTATCGATTTGATCGAATGCACGCGCTGCGCCGCCGTAAGTTTTAGCCAGAACAGTAGTGATAGCTGCTGTCAGAGTAGTTTTACCGTGGTCAACGTGGCCGATAGTACCAACGTTAACGTGCGGTTTTGAACGTTCAAATTTTTCTTTAGACATTAGATTGTCCCTCTAAGACACGGAATCGGTGGTTAAACCACATCAACCAAGCAAGAATTTCGCTTGTTATTTCAGGAGACAAAACAGGGAGATAATTGAGAACATAAGGGAAGTGGTGCTGATAGGCAGATTCGAACTGCCGACCTCACCCTTACCAAGGGTGCGCTCTACCAACTGAGCTATATCAGCACATCTTGGAGCGGGCAGCGGGAATCGAACCCGCATCATCAGCTTGGAAGGCTGAGGTAATAGCCATTATACGATGCCCGCAATGAACTCGGCTACCTGAGTTATCAGCTGTTAAACTGTTCCTCAAAATTTTCTTTGGAAAGAAAACTTCTTGGAGATGGTGGTGGGAGAAGGATTCGAACCTTCGAAGTCTGTGACGGCAGATTTACAGTCTGCTCCCTTTGGCCGCTTGGGTATCCCACCTATCCAAATTTTTAATGGTGCCGGCACCAAGAGTCGAACTCGGGACCTACTGATTACAAGTCAGTTGCTCTACCAACTGAGCTATGCCGGCATCAAGTGCTGCGCATTCTAGGAAGAGTGAGCGCATGTTGCAACAAAAAAATTAAGTTTTTTGTTCATTTGCTTATATTTTGTTCGCTTTTTGCATTTTTGCTGTTTTTTTAGCTCTTTTAAGATTAAAACATCAACAGCAGCCATTAACTATAATCCATTATTATTTGTTCAGCAAAGGGGGAAAAAAACTTAAAAAGTTTCAAAGGGCTATTTTTTATTCAAAATCACAGTTTTATCCCAGCAAATAGCAGATCGTTTTTTAATCATTCAGTATCATTTTTTCTGCACACTTCAAAAAAAACTCATAAAAAATACAAAAAAACCTACGCCTCACCTTTATCACTCGCTATGATGCTAGCAAATTTTATGGATACGGGTGTTTAGGCAACCTGTCCAACCTGCATAAAATAGGCAGATGTTGGTTTATGAAAAAGAATGAAAATTTTATTACTACGCCATACTTAGAGTTTGATAGAGAACACTGGGCAACTTTACGTGATTCAGTTCCTTTGACACTGACATCAAGCGAGCTTTTTGAATTAAAGGGGATTAATGAAGAGCTCTCTATGGAAGATGTTATCGAAATTTATCTACCTTTATCGCGTCTATTGAATTTTTATATCAGTTCAAATTTACGACGCCAAGCAGTTTTAGAGCAGTTTCTAGGAACAAACGGAGCAAAAGTTCCATACATTATTGGTATTGCTGGCAGTGTTGCCGTAGGTAAGAGTACAACGGCTCGTCTATTGCAAGCATTGCTGACGCGCTGGCCAGAACACCGTAAGGTTGATTTGATCACCACTGATGGTTTTCTACACCCTAACCAAGTTTTGAAAGATAGAAATATCATGAAGAAAAAAGGGTTTCCTCAGTCTTATGATATGCGAAAACTGGTTAACTTTGTGTCGCAAATAAAATCAGGTGCGCGCAATGTTAAGGCACCTGTGTACTCCCATCTGACTTATGATATCGTTCCTGATCAAGAACAACTAATTGACCAACCCGATATTTTAATTCTTGAAGGGTTAAATGTTTTACAAAGTGATATGGATTATCCACAAGATCCACACCACGTATTTGTCTCCGATTTTGTTGATTTTTCAATCTATGTTGATGCAGCACCAGAGCTATTAAAACAATGGTATATCGGTAGGTTCTTGAAATTTAGACAAGGTGCATTCTCTGATCCAGATTCTTATTTCCATAGCTACTCTAAATTAACAGAAGATGAAGCTATTAATATTGCTGGGTCAATTTGGGATGAAATTAATGGGTTAAATCTTAAAGAAAATATTTTACCCACCAAAGAAAGAGCAAGCCTAATAATGACTAAGGGCGAAAACCATTCTATTCAAAATGTCCGCCTAAGAAAATAGTTAATAATATATTGGCCGGTTTGTTACCGGCCAATATATTACTCATTGGGCCTCAATGATATTTCACCGCCAATATAAGGAATGATTTCACCATTATTTTTTTGTAATAATAATGCGCCTTGCTCATTAATCCCACGTTCAACACCCGTAATTATATCATTACCAATCAGTAACTTAACGTCCCTATTCAAAAAATTATCTAATTTAAACCACCTATCTAAAAATGGTTTTAACCCTTCGTTTTCAAATATAACCAAAGACTCTCTTAATGCCTTAATTATATTTACAGATAATTCATTACGCTCTATATCTTCAACTTCATCTCTTAATGAAGACCATTCTTGTGTTATTGTATTTGAACTTTCAATATTGTTTTTATTCATACCAATATTAATTCCAATACCAATAATAATATGAGCAGCATCCCCTGTTTTACCTGTTAATTCAACTAAAATCCCAGCCAGTTTTTTATCATTCATGTACAGATCATTAGGCCACTTCACTTTTACTTTTTCTTGGCTAATTTTATTTAATGTTTCTGCAATTACGATACCCACAACTAGGCTTAGCCCTATTGCCGCAGCAGGACCTTGGTCCAACTTCCAATACATTGATAAATAAAGGTTACAGCCAAATGGCGATACCCATTGCCGCCCTCTTCTACCGCGCCCAGCACTTTGATACTCCGCTAAGCAAGTATCTCCCGATTTTAGGCTTGGAATGCGCTCTAACATATATTGGTTTGTTGAATTAATAACAGGCTCAACAATAATGTTAACATCACTAATTTGCTGCTTAATGACTGCTCGGTTTAATAAATTAATTTGGTGAGGTAGTTTATAACCTTTTCCTGTAACAGTTTCGATGTTTAAGCCCCAAGAGCGCAACGTTTTAATATGCTTATTGATAGCAGCCCTCGTCATTCCAAGTTTATCACCGAGTTGTTCACCAGAGTGTATTTGAGCATCTGCTAAGATATCTATCAGCTGTAAGGGGATTGATGCCTCTTTCATTGAATATAATCCATTGCGTTAACCTCGCCATGACGACCAATAAATCGAACTTCCGGTTCTAAGATAATACCAAAACGCTTAGCAACACTTTGACTCACGTATTTTGCGAGGTTAACAACATCCATCCCAGTGGCTTGATGTTTATTAATTAAAACAAGTGCCTGCTGAGTATGAACTGCTGCTCCTCCTATCTCATGCCCTTTTAAGCCACACTGGTCAATAAGCCAGCCAGCTGCCAATTTTACACTACCATCATCTTGAATATATTGAGGACAACTTGGGTTTTGTTGCTTAATTTTTGCAGCTTGTTCAGCAGAAACAACAGGGTTTTTAAAGAAACTACCTGCATTGCCGGTAATTTTAGGGTCAGGTAATTTATTTCTACGAGTTTGGCACACGGCATCAAAGACTTGCTTAGGTGTTACCGTTTCGGGGTTAAACTGTGCCAAGTCACCGTAAGTCAACTTAGGTTCCCACATTTTCGCGAATTTCAGCCCAATACTGACAATAGCATAGCCATATTGATACTTATGTTTAAAGATACTATCACGGTAGCCAAATTGGCACTCACTGGCTGTAATGCGTGTTTCTTGATTTGTCTCAAGCGACAAGATATCTACGTAATCACAAATATCTTTTAACTCAACGCCATAAGCACCGATGTTTTGTATTGGGGCGGAACCTGCACACCCAGGAATTAAAGCAAGGTTCTCTGCACCGTAAACCCCTTTTTGCAACAATGTTTCCAATAGCTGATGCCAATTTTCACCCGCTTGGACATGTACGTGCCAATAATCGCCACACTCTGCGATCTCAATGCCTTTTAATTGATTAATAATGACAATACCGTCAAAATTCTCTACAAATAAGACATTGCTCCCCCCTCCAAGTAATAGTACAGGCAAATTATCACTTTTCGCTTTGAGCCATTGCTGATGGAGCGATTGTTTATTTTCTACTATAAAAACGGATAATGCTTTTGCATCAATACCAAAGCTATTGAATGGCTTGAGTTCAGAAGTTGGATTCATTACTACCTTCAGGGAAAATATAACGATAATAAAGTAAGTCTATCAGTCAGACTTAATCGTGGGTAGCTAGAATAATAAAATAAGATAATTTGAGATATTTTATATAGAGGCCGCTATTTTTTAGCAAAATTTAAATAGCAAAAAGCCACCCATTGGGTGGCTTCTTTATATTTAAAACCTAGCAGTTCCCTACTCTCACATGGGGAGACCCCACACTACCATCGGCGCTACGGCGTTTCACTACTGAGTTCGGCATGGGGTCAGGTGGGACCACCGCGCTATTGCCGCTAGGTAAATTCTTTTTAAATGCCGATTATATGGTGCTGATACCCAGATTCGAACTGGGGACCTCACCCTTACCAAGGGTGTGCTCTACCAACTGAGCCATATCAGCAATATGGTGCGGTCAGTCAGTACTGACACAACCTTAAAATTTAATGTCTGGCAGTTCCCTACTCTCACATGGGGAGACCCCACACTACCATCGGCGCTACGGCGTTTCACTGCTGAGTTCGGCATGGGGTCAGGTGGGACCACCGCGCTATTGCCGCCAGACAAATTCGGTTTGTTCCCGTTTAGCACATTTCGTCACTAAACCAGAACTGCAATCTTGAACAAGCTGCCATGTCCCTCGCCTCTCGGCTTCTCACGCTTATTGAATCAACGTCATCTCTCAATCTCTAAAACACCTTCGGTGTTGTCAGGTTAAGCCTCACGGTTCATTAGTATTGGTTAGCTCAACATATCACTATGCTTACACACCCAACCTATCAACGTCTTAGTCTTAAACGTTCCTTTAGGACCCTTAAAGGGTCAGGGAAGACTCATCTCAAGGCAAGTTTCCCGCTTAGATGCTTTCAGCGGTTATCTCTTCCGCACTTAGCTACCGGGCAATGCCATTGGCATGACAACCCGAACACCAGTGGTGCGTCCACTCCGGTCCTCTCGTACTAGGAGCAGCCCCTTTCAATCTTCCAACGCCCACGGCAGATAGGGACCGAACTGTCTCACGACGTTCTAAACCCAGCTCGCGTACCACTTTAAACGGCGAACAGCCGTACCCTTGGGACCTACTTCAGCCCCAGGATGTGATGAGCCGACATCGAGGTGCCAAACACCGCCGTCGATATGAACTCTTGGGCGGTATCAGCCTGTTATCCCCGGAGTACCTTTTATCCGTTGAGCGATGGCCCTTCCATTCAGAACCACCGGATCACTAAGACCTACTTTCGTACCTGCTCGAGCCGTCACTCTCGCAGTCAAGCTGGCTTATGCCTTTGCACTAACCGCATGATGTCCGACCATGCTTAGCCAACCTTCGTGCTCCTCCGTTACTCTTTGGGAGGAGACCGCCCCAGTCAAACTACCCACCAGACACTGTCCGCACCCCGGATAACGGGGCAACGTTAGAACATCAAACATTAAAGGGTGGTATTTCAAGGTTGGCTCCATGCAGACTGGCGTCCACACTTCAAAGCCTCCCACCTATCCTACACATCAAGGCTCAATGTTCAGTGTCAAGCTATAGTAAAGGTTCACGGGGTCTTTCCGTCTTGCCGCGGGTACACTGCATCTTCACAGCGAGTTCAATTTCACTGAGTCTCGGGTGGAGACAGCCTGGCCATCATTACGCCATTCGTGCAGGTCGGAACTTACCCGACAAGGAATTTCGCTACCTTAGGACCGTTATAGTTACGGCCGCCGTTTACTGGGGCTTCGATCAAGAGCTTCTCCTTACGGATAACCCCATCAATTAACCTTCCAGCACCGGGCAGGCGTCACACCGTATACGTCCACTTTCGTGTTTGCACAGTGCTGTGTTTTTAATAAACAGTTGCAGCCAGCTGGTATCTGCGACTGGCTTCAGCTCCATGGGTAAACCACTTCACCTAGCGCCAGCGTGCCTTCTCCCGAAGTTACGGCACCATTTTGCCTAGTTCCTTCACCCGAGTTCTCTCAAGCGCCTGAGTATTCTCTACCTGACCACCTGTGTCGGTTTGGGGTACGATTAGTGATAATCTAGAGCTTAGAGGCTTTTCCTGGAAGCGGGGCATGAGCTACTTCGCCACCGTAGTGACTCGTCATCAGACCTCAGCATATAGTGAACCGGATTTGCCTAATTCACCTGCCTACATCCTTAAACCGGGACAACCGTCGCCCGGCCAGCCTAGCCTTCTCCGTCCCCCCATCGCAATTATCACCAGTACGGGAATATTAACCCGTTTCCCATCGACTACGCATTTCTGCCTCGCCTTAGGGGTCGACTCACCCTGCCCCGATTAACGTTGGACAGGAACCCTTGGTCTTCCGGCGTGCGGGTTTTTCACCCGCATTATCGTTACTTATGTCAGCATTCGCACTTCTGATACCTCCAGCATGCCTCACAGCACACCTTCACAGGCTTACAGAACGCTCCCCTACCCAACAATATTTACATATCGCTGCCGCAGCTTCGGTGCATAGTTTAGCCCCGTTACATCTTCCGCGCAGGCCGACTCGACCAGTGAGCTATTACGCTTTCTTTAAATGATGGCTGCTTCTAAGCCAACATCCTGGCTGTCTGAGCCTTCCCACTTCGTTTCCCACTTAACTATGACTTTGGGACCTTAGCTGGCGGTCTGGGTTGTTTCCCTCTTCACGACGAACGTTAGCACCCGCCGTGTGTCTCCCGTGATAACATTCTTCGGTATTCGTAGTTTGCATCGAGTTGGTAAGTCGGGATGACCCCCTAGTCGAAACAGTGCTCTACCCCCGAAGATGAGTTCACGAGGCGCTACCTAAATAGCTTTCGGGGAGAACCAGCTATCTCCCGGTTTGATTGGCCTTTCACCCCCAGCCACAAGTCATCCGCTAATTTTTCAACATTAGTCGGTTCGGTCCTCCAGTTAGTGTTACCCAACCTTCAACCTGCCCATGGCTAGATCACCGGGTTTCGGGTCTATACCCTGCAACTCATTCGCCCAGTTAAGACTCGGTTTCCCTACGGCTCCCCTATACGGTTAACCTTGCTACAGAATATAAGTCGCTGACCCATTATACAAAAGGTACGCAGTCACCCTGATAAATCAAGGCTCCCACTGCTTGTACGTACACGGTTTCAGGTTCTATTTCACTCCCCTCGCCGGGGTTCTTTTCGCCTTTCCCTCACGGTACTGGTTCACTATCGGTCAATCAGGAGTATTTAGCCTTGGAGGATGGTCCCCCCATATTCAGACAGGATAACACGTGTCCCGCCCTACTCGTCGAGTTCACAACACTAGCATCTTCAGATACGGGGCTATCACCCTTTACTGCCGGACTTTCCAGACCGTTCTCCTGATACTAATGCTGATTAAGACTCTGGGCTGCTCCCCGTTCGCTCGCCGCTACTAGGGGAATCTCGGTTGATTTCTTTTCCTCGGGGTACTGAGATGTTTCAGTTCCCCCGGTTCGCTTCGTTTGACTATGTATTCATCAAACGATAGTGCAACGGATTGCACTGGGTTTCCCCATTCGGAAATCGTCGGGTATAACGGTTCATATCACCTTACCGACGCTTATCGCAGATTAGCACGTCCTTCATCGCCTCTGATTGCCTAGGCATCCACCGTGTACGCTTAGTCGCTTAACCTCACAACCCGAAGGTGTCTTCTGACAACGAGTGACTGTGCTTCATGATTTCGGCGTTAGTCCGTGCTCGCAATGCTCACGTACATTAAGTACGCTGCGCTTGCTGTGCGCGGGCTGCCTTGAACTCATTTCGCTCGTCGACTCGATAGTTCAAAGTACACTATTCAAGTTGAGATTTTTGAGAGACTCTCACATTGTTTAAGCGATAAACAATGTGCGTTGTTTTCAATTTTCAGCTTGTTCCAGATTGTTAAAGAGCATAATTGTTAAACCAACTACAACGTAATTGGCTTAATCATTATTGGGGACATCGTCTTTCACTCGATATCGGCGCAATTGGCGTCCCCTAGGGGATTCGAACCCCTGTTACCGCCGTGAAAGGGCGGTGTCCTAGGCCTCTAGACGAAGGGGACACGAAAATTCAATTGCAAAACACCGTTTTGCTATTTTCGTGTAAGTCTTATCCTTTCGAATAAGTCTCCCACGTAAAGCCATTGCTCTACTTTCTATCAGACAATCTGTGTGAGCACTTCACAAAAACACTTCAATGGTAAGGAGGTGATCCAACCGCAGGTTCCCCTACGGTTACCTTGTTACGACTTCACCCCAGTCATGAATCACAAAGTGGTAAGCGCCCTCCCGAAGGTTAAGCTACCTACTTCTTTTGCAACCCACTCCCATGGTGTGACGGGCGGTGTGTACAAGGCCCGGGAACGTATTCACCGTAGCATTCTGATCTACGATTACTAGCGATTCCGACTTCATGGAGTCGAGTTGCAGACTCCAATCCGGACTACGACGTACTTTATGAGTTCCGCTTGCTCTCGCGAGGTCGCTTCTCTTTGTATACGCCATTGTAGCACGTGTGTAGCCCTACTCGTAAGGGCCATGATGACTTGACGTCATCCCCACCTTCCTCCGGTTTATCACCGGCAGTCTCCTTTGAGTTCCCGACCGAATCGCTGGCAACAAAGGATAAGGGTTGCGCTCGTTGCGGGACTTAACCCAACATTTCACAACACGAGCTGACGACAGCCATGCAGCACCTGTCTCAGAGTTCCCGAAGGCAC
>NZ_JBIXLP010000058.1:0-384 GCF_053543535.1 Providencia sp. AGC89 | reverse complement strand
GATCACTTTCATGGGCACCCCATTAAAAATAAGGTGCATCGCAAAGCTGTGTCGGAAGGTTTTACAGGTGATCGGGTTAACAACATAGGAAACACCATTCGCTTCTGCTTGTTCAACCGCAGAGCGTAACCAATTTCTAACCGTATTATCACTTTGGATTGGCCAAATCTGGCTTTGATTCTTCAGCCGCATCGTCGCAAAGTAACTTCTCATCAATTGCACATACTGGGGATCGAAGAGTGCAACAATCCGTTTAGGACGCGCCTTGACTCTAATTTCCTTCGACTTTGTCTGTATTTCTCGTTGCTTAAGTGTTCGCAACACCACAAATGGGGTTTCTTCATCGAGATAAAAATCCCCTTTGGTTAATGCCAACGCTTCATG
>NZ_JBIXLP010000057.1:0-654 GCF_053543535.1 Providencia sp. AGC89 | reverse complement strand
TAACGGTATCGGCTTGTGCCACGTTTAGCGTTTTTGGCTTGGATGTTAGCCCATTGGTAGAAATAACCACCTCATGAGCACCACTGAGTTGCCCCGCTAATGTTCCTGTGTAGCTGCCATCCGCTTGTTGATTGACGTTAATTTTTTTCGGTTTAAGCTGATCGATTGCGACCTCAACCTGTTGGATGCCGTCAACCGAGTTCCCTTGAACATCGGCTAAGGTAAACGTTAAGGTACTTTCTGCCCCTGCGCCTACAGAAGGGGTTATATGGGTGATAACAACCTTGTTGATGTGTTTATCTCCTTGTGTTTTTTTCACGTCAATCTTAACCGGATCACTTTGCGTGCTGTTAACTTTGGCGACTAAGAGGTCTTCACCCAATGCCGTTAACATTAAGTCCGCAGTGTAGGTGCCATTTTTGCTATCTGTCCAAACTGGAGCCAGTCGTTGGTTATGGGTAAGCTTAATTGCTGAGGTATCAACCCCTACCAGTGTGTTATCAAACGCATCTTTTAACGTCAGCGTTAGTTTTATCGTATCCATTGATTTGAGGTTGGCGGTGGTTTTTATGGCCAGTTCAGCGGTATTAACCACACCTATCTGACCCTGAACCCCAGAGCCATCGTGATGGGTTGCTTTGGTGACCGTTGCAG
>NZ_JBIXLP010000056.1:0-828 GCF_053543535.1 Providencia sp. AGC89 | reverse complement strand
CCCTAGGAGCATACAGTAGTATGTGACTAGGGTGAGATGACAAAGTCAACACCCCATAACGTGCACATGACGAGCCATGCTCTAAATAGTTCGCATTGTGGGTAGGCGACGAGGAAACGAGGCCCTAGGAGCATACAGTAGTATGTGACTAGGGTGAGATGACAAAGTCAACACCCCATAACGTGCACATGACGAGCCATGCTCTAAATAGTTCGCATTGTGGGTAGGCGACGAGGAAACGAGGCCCTAGGAGCATACAGTAGTATGTGACTAGGGTGAGATGACAAAGTCAACACCCCATAACGTGCACATGACGAGCCATGCTCTAAATAGTTCGCATTGTGGGTAGGCGACGAGGAAACGAGGCCCTAGGAGCATACAGTAGTATGTGACTAGGGTGAGATGACAAAGTCAACACCCCATAACGTGCACATGACGAGCCATGCTCTAAATAGTTCGCATTGTGGGTAGGCGACGAGGAAACGAGGCCCTAGGAGCATACAGTAGTATGTGACTAGGGTGAGATGACAAAGTCAACACCCCATAACGTGCACATGACGAGCCATGCTCTAAATAGTTCGCATTGTGGGTAGGCGACGAGGAAACGAGGCCCTAGGAGCATACAGTAGTATGTGACTAGGGTGAGATGACAAAGTCAACACCCCATAACGTGCACATGACGAGCCATGCTCTAAATAGTTCGCATTGTGGGTAGGCGACGAGGAAACGAGGCCCTAGGAGCATACAGTAGTATGTGACTAGGGTGAGATGACAAAGTCAACACCCCATAACGTGCACATGACGAGCCATGCTCTAAATAGTTCGCAT
>NZ_JBIXLP010000055.1:0-1150 GCF_053543535.1 Providencia sp. AGC89 | reverse complement strand
TAGCCGCAAGGGAGCAGCCAGATAACAGTAAAACCAGCGTGCAAAGGGTGGCAGTGATAGCCCCGTGAATCGCCATTGGGCGTGAGGTTATTTCGGACATACGGCAGGCTCCTTCATATCCATCGGTTCGTTAATTGGGTAGCCAACAGAGCCATAGCTTTGACACGAAGTGGTCACTTTGACTTGGTTGCAGGGTAAAAAATGCACTTTCATACTGCAGGCGGTATCTGCGTCATACTCAGGGATCGGCACACTGACTTCATGCTGGGTGCTGTATTGGTCAAGTTCGGCTTCCCAACGCTTATAAGCCTCGACTTGGCTAAATTTCGGTATGGGGGACAGTTTGCTTTTATCCAAACTTTCCCATTTTACTCTGGCATGTAAGCCGGGCGTCCATTTAGCGGGGAGCAGCACGCAACATTGCACGCCCCCGACACTGACTCTTGAGCCATTGACTGAAAAAGAGGTAATGCTGCCAAGTGTGTGGTTATAGCCACTCAGCCCCGCCGCCATGGGCTGGTTTTTGCTAGCCGCAAGGGAGCAGCCAGATAACAGTAAAACCAGCGTGCAAAGGGTGGCAGTGATAGCCCCGTGAATCGCCATTGGGCGTGAGGTTATTTCGGACATACGGCAGGCTCCTTCATATCCATCGGTTCGTTAATTGGGTAGCCAACAGAGCCATAGCTTTGACACGAAGTGGTCACTTTGACTTGGTTGCAGGGTAAAAAATGCACTTTCATACTGCAGGCGGTATCTGCGTCATACTCAGGGATCGGCACACTGACTTCATGCTGGGTGCTGTATTGGTCAAGTTCGGCTTCCCAACGCTTATAAGCCTCGACTTGGCTAAATTTCGGTATGGGGGACAGTTTGCTTTTATCCAAACTTTCCCATTTTACTCTGGCATGTAAGCCGGGCGTCCATTTAGCGGGGAGCAGCACGCAACATTGCACGCCCCCGACACTGACTCTTGAGCCATTGACTGAAAAAGAGGTAATGCTGCCAAGTGTGTGGTTATAGCCACTCAGCCCCGCCGCCATGGGCTGGTTTTTGCTAGCCGCAAGGGAGCAGCCAGATAACAGTAAAACCAGCGTGCAAAGGGTGGCAGTGATAGCCCCGTGAATCGCCATTGGGCGTGAGGTTATTTCGG
>NZ_JBIXLP010000054.1:0-336 GCF_053543535.1 Providencia sp. AGC89 | reverse complement strand
TTTCAATATCAGTAACTAAGACCGAAAGTCCAACATTACACAGCAATGCTGCAGCTCTTCGTCTTGAACCATCCAAAATTTCAATTTTTCCATCTATTCGATGCCCAATCGCGGGGAAAAATTGTTGCAGACGAATTGTACGCGTAATATCAACAAGTGACTCTGGCGTTAACGCATTTTGGTCACGCCCATTCATTTGAAATCGAACAAACGTTTTATCCGCTAATTCATCAGCTGGAATATCCGTCAAATAAAAAATGGCTGACTTGCCTGATTTAAGTACAAAGCGTTGTGAATGTTTTTGGTCTGTTGTTAAATGCGTTAATGTTGATGCAC
>NZ_JBIXLP010000053.1:0-381 GCF_053543535.1 Providencia sp. AGC89 | reverse complement strand
TACAAGTTGCTCTGTAATATTTTTTAATGTTGTTAATATGACTTTTTTTAGTTCATCTGACGCGATTTTCTTGTTATCGATTAATCGCGCAATCTTCTCATTAACTTCATCAATAATATCCCGTTTTACGAGTTCTTTTGATTCTATAAGCTGCTCAATTGTCAGTAATAATTTGTAGTCGCCGTAGGCGAGTTCAGATTGAACAGGGAATAGTGCAATAATATCATCGGGTACTGAAGCAGCTTGAATCGCCCGAGTCACTTTTGCTGCAGACATGTTTTCAAAAAGAGCAATTTCTTTTTGTGACATACCATTTTCTCGTAATTCTAATAAACGTAACCCAATCTCTCTTAAGTTATGCTCTTTAGCCGTTTGTATATC
>NZ_JBIXLP010000052.1:0-304 GCF_053543535.1 Providencia sp. AGC89 | reverse complement strand
CTATAACCTTGTTCGGTGACTAATGCGACCGCTTCTTGCTTAAACTCAGTAGTATAAAACTTGTTTGTTCGTTTTTTCATTTAACACCTCAATAATTGGATTATATTCCATTATTAAAGTGTCCTGTTTGATTAAAGCAGATCATTGCGCATAGCGATCTCCTCAGGATACATATCAGTATGGATGAAGATCTCTGAAAGTGAATGGGACTTTTTTCCGGGATACTTACAATTTAAGCTATCAACATGAATTTTATTTGATTTTAGTAAAATAAAATCAAATATATCATTTATTTTTGACATCT
>NZ_JBIXLP010000051.1:0-950 GCF_053543535.1 Providencia sp. AGC89 | reverse complement strand
GAAATACGCTTAATGAGGTTAGTTTTCTTCCTAGTGCCTACGTACAATTGACTTTTTATGGAGGTAATACTGCTTGCAGACTCGGTGAGTCAGATTTAATGGAAATTGATGGAGTTATGGGGGTACCGCTCAATTCTCAAAAAACACTGATGTTAGTCCCTGAGGTTATATATACGGATAATCGCAGTTGGAATATAAGGGGTAATAGCTTCCAAGATACGGTGACCGCGATATTTAATGGCTATGGGTCTACAACCAGCCAACACTTAGGAAATCCGAATGGATGTATCTGGCTTCCCAATCAATCTACTCCGAATAATGGGAAAGATGGTTTTTCAGTCTATCATAATGTCAGTGCTACAGGGCGTGTCTTAATATATGGGACAGGCGAGCAACGGTCAGGTTGGATAAATTTACCAAATCCTTTGCAACTATTGCTTCGAGATCCTCGTAGTCCAGGTCCCTTCCCAACAGGAGTGGTAATGCCAGCGGGGCGCTATAATGTTGATGTTAGTGATTTGGGGTGCACATTGATGGTTCCTACGTCGATTGACTTTGGCCCACAACCCGCAAATTCAAGTGCAGGTCAATTATTAGCGACGAAATCAGGTGGCAACTTATTAGTAAATTGTCAACAAAAAACGGTGCCTATATCGGCAACCTTATCATTATCTGCCGGTATTAACGTCCTTTATTATTCCGGCAATGAATATGAAGTCAATTTACTCAACAGTGAAAATAAAGCGGGAGCTTATGTCACGATGTCCATTGATATTGATGGTAGGCCAACAAATATTCCGTTTAATCGAGAATTCATTAATATCGGCAATATTAATGCAAACCAATCAAATACGAATTTTAGCTATCCGATTACATATAATCTCTATTCACGAGGAACGGATATCACCGGTAAAATTAAAGGAAGTGCTGAGCTATCTATTGTATTGAGA
>NZ_JBIXLP010000050.1:0-738 GCF_053543535.1 Providencia sp. AGC89 | reverse complement strand
CTGTTGCTCCGATCCGTTTACAACACATGGTTTCACCCGGCGAGTTCTATGGTGTTATGGGGTTTCAATTGAGTTATGACTAATTATTTTACCAAAAGAATGAATCAACTTAAGGGATATACGATGCATAGAGGACTACTTAAAATTGCTTTTACTGTCGTTAGTTGCCTATTTACATCATCTACATTAGCCGCAGATTCAGTTACAGTTAATATTAAAGGTAATTTAATTTTAAATCCACCATGTGAGATTTCAGGTGTCGGTAATGGCCCAATTGAGGTGGATTTTAAAGATATGGTAATTAGAACGATTACAGGTACTAATTTTCCACAGCCTGTGCCATATACGCTAAAGTGTGATGCTGATGGCGCTACAAACGTTGCTCTTAGATTTAAGGGGGACGGTGCTAAATTCAACTCTAACGTGCTTAAGACAAGTAATGATAATTTAGGTATACGATTTGCTACTGTATCAGGTAGTAGCCCGACCTTCTTTGCGTTGAATACAGATATTCGATTTACAAATAGCCAGCGTCCAACGATAAGAGCTTATCCATTATTAAATCCTGGCGTTGCGGTTAATAGTATCGCAGGAGGTGGATTTACAAGCACTGTTACATTGGAAGCTAGTTATCCATAAGCTTTATGCTGCTTTGGCTAATTTTAACCAAATAGTGAGTTAATGATGAGAACCATTAAATTTAAAAAAAAGGGTATTTGTGGAGGAATTCTCTTTAGT
>NZ_JBIXLP010000049.1:0-826 GCF_053543535.1 Providencia sp. AGC89 | reverse complement strand
AGTTTGCCTATAAACAAATCCCCATCCGCAAAGAGAACCAATAACTGCTGGACAATAAATTACACGATTCGCATCTTCATCAGAAACACTAAATGAAGACCAAGAAATTGTGTGGATTACCTGATCAGGAGAATGTGGAGCTACTCTTAACACTGAACTTGTCACTACTGGTTTTAAATTTTCAGAGTTTGCATTTGATACAAAAAAAATTAAGCCCACAAAAATCAAAAAATATTTGGCATAGTTAAACATAATAATAACATTCCTTACTTTCACCTGATTTTTCAATAAAATCAGCATATAAATATATCCAAGAAGGATTATGACTGCCTACTGGTGTCCAATATTTTACTATTTTAATTTTATTGAGTTTTTTCACCATATCGTCTTTCCATAAGCAGCTAAATTACTGCGCTGTCATTTATTCATCAATACTAAATCCGCTTCAAACCACTATATAACATATAATGGTAAAACGATATTAATCTCTCCAATCATGAGTAGAATGAAAGGATACGTTACTATATGTCTGAATCCTCCAAAATGAACCAGTTTTGTTGTTATACTTATTAATCATAATTTTTAATATTTGGTATTTATCTGTAACTTAACATAATAGTAAATAAAACATAAAAATTAACATTATAGAAAAGATAATCTCTTTAGTTATTTTTATAAAAAAATACTTTATTCATAATTTAATATCAAGCTAGCAGAAGTACTAGTAAATTCTCCACCATTTAAGTTTGTAGCGTACTCACTTAGCTTAGGTTTAACCGTTATCACTGGGATCGAAGTTAGTGTAAAATTTGGAGATGTACTATTC
>NZ_JBIXLP010000048.1:0-3495 GCF_053543535.1 Providencia sp. AGC89 | reverse complement strand
TGGTCTTTTTTACGCCAATCTATTTGCTGATGGTAAAACGTGGCTCGTGACAACGACGTTAGCTTACAAGCCTTAATGACTGATAAGCCTGCCTCTTTTAATGATTGAGCACAGGATCTCTTTTCAGCCACTACCAACCCTTTTTTGCGAAAAGCTCCTTCATCGCGTGGTTTTCAAGGCTAACTTCCGCAAAGAGCTTTTTCAGTTTCGCATTTTCATCTTCAAGCTCTTTTAATCGTTTAACATCATTCGCTTCCATGCCACCATACTTTGATTTCCAATTATAATAAGTGGCGTTGCTGATCCCATTTTGGCGGCAAATATCTTCCACTTTCATACCAGAATCAGCGAGTTTTAAAATATTAACGATTTGAGTTTCAGTAAAACGAGCTTTTTTCATCATGACCTCTGCAAATTTTAGGGCAGAAAATCTAATTATAGCTGTCTTATTTTAGGGGAAGTGGACATAGGGCAAGCAATGACTAGACTTGCTAGCGACAATATCGCGATAGTTGAACTAGAAAAGCGCCTTGATACAAGTATTCAAGCCAATGAGGCTACAATAGAAAAAGAGTTTAAGAAGATTAGCCCTATAGCTGGAAAAACAGGCTCTCAGATTGGTGATGAATATAACCAGTTAGTGAAAGACATTGCGCTGTTGAAATCGAGCAAAACAAAATTAATCGAGTCAAAAACTAAACTCGCTCAAATGATAGCTATGAGGAAAATATTACTGTCTTCGCTCTCGAACAAAATGTCTCAGCGAAGTAGTCAATTTGAACAAGGTGTGAAAAAACTAAATCGAAAGCTGAAAGGCAACATAAAAGTAAACTATACTCCAGAGGGGAATCGCAATTCTTTAATTGACAAACTCGTATCCTTCAGAATGCCAAACGTTGCTAACAAAAAGCTTCAGTGGATTAGTACCGCAGAGCATTTCTCTCCAATGCTATTAGCAGAAAAAATTATTGAAGGTAAAGACGCAATCCTCACACAAAATTGGGGCTGTACAGAATCTGTTGCGGAGCAGCTAACTAAAATTTCAGAATCTCAAATCATGGAGATTGAAGAATTTATCGTTGAAGACTTAGTAAGTATTGAACTCAATGTTTCCAGCAGCGAGACACCTACACCTATTTATAATAGTTCTCAACTCATTATCAACGGGTCAACAATGTACAGCCTTACTACATTTGTTGCTTCTAGATAACAAAGATCCTCTGTTACTAGACCAACCCGAAGATAACCTAGACAACGCATTTATTGCCGACAGAATAGTGTCTCAGGTGAGAAGTGCCAAATTAACACGACAATTCATTTTCGCTACACATAATGCAAATATTCCAGTATTTGGTGATGCTGAATGGATTGGTGTTCTTGAAGCAACAGCAGACAGCGCGGCACTACCAAAAAATAATCAAGGCTCGATAGATCAAAAATCAATACAGTCATTAGCCGCAAAAATACTCGAAGGCGGTAAAGACGCATTCAATCGTCGAAGAGAAAAATATGGATTTAATTGACATAGTCAAATTCTAATCATTTAAAGAAACTTTAATATCTGCTTCTTTCATAATAGATATCAAAGCACAATGATTAATCGGTTCACCTTGAGTATACCCGATTGCTATAGGTAAGCCGGTTCAAAAAACAGGCTTACCGTACAATAATTTTCGATATCCAAACTGCCCCTAGGAGGGTGTTTTTATAAACTCAATCCTATCCGCTTACCATTAGGTAGCGTGACATCTATAGAAAGTTCACCACCTAAAGCTTTAATATAGCGCTTTAGAGTTGAAAGCTTAGGATCGTTATCAACCTTCTCAAGCTTAGCAATAGAAGGTTGTGAAACGCCCAGTGATTGAGCCAGCTCCGTTTGAGAAAGATTAAGTTCCTCACGAATTTTTGCCAGCGTTATTTCACGCCGAATTTCTTCAGCTCTTGCTTCGATTTGTGCCCGTGCTTCAGGGGATTGTTTTGCAAGTAGTTTATCTAAAGTGGACATGTTATTTCTCCTGCTCTAATAGATGCGCTGCATATTCAGCATCAGCCATCTTGATCAATTTCTTATAGAAACGGGTTTCGTCTTTTCCTTTTTTATCACCCGCGCATAACACAATACCACGGCGTATAGGGTCAAATGCAAAACACGCTCTAATTGGATGACCGCCAACCTGGATTCGCAGTTCCTTCATGTTGGGAAACTGTGAGCCTTTCAGTGTATCGACTTGGGGCCGGCCAAGGTTTGGACCATCCTCGCGCAAAATCATTAACACCGCCAACACTTCAATCTGAGTTTCCTCGTTTTGTTCTTCAAACCAAGAATCAAAGAGATCTCTCGTTAATATTTCCCACATAAACAAATATAACCTCCTAGTTATAATGAATGATATAACCTATAGGTTATATTGTCAATATAAGCAGTGTCTTATATGTTATGATTTATCAGACAAAAAATCCTTAACGTATGAAACCGTTCCATTGAGCGTCAAACCCCTGATACCGCCCCTACAGCGACAAGTAGGCTCTGTCACCGTCTCATCGTACGATATCAGATGCCTGTGTCACTCAGAACCTCGGCTGACGTTTAGTCTTAAAGACCAAGCTTATTTTTTAACACTTCATACGGTGTTTTACCAGCATGAGCTGAGTGGGGGCGATGACAATTATAAAATGCCTCCCATTCAGCTAATTTTTCGTGTAAATCGACATCATCCTTATAATCGATTAATTGATAAAATTCCTGTTTATCTGTTAAATGAGAACGCTCTACTTTCCCATTCAATCTGGGGGTAGCTGGCTTAATATAGACATGCTCCATCCCTAGATCATGAATATGCCAATTAAATTTCGATTGGAATTCGTGCCCATTATCCGTTCTAATCGTTTTGATTCTAAAGGGAAATTTATTTACAACATAATTAATAAAATCAATAGCATTAGCCTGATTGTGCCTTTCATAAATTTTAAGTGCTCTGATCCGTGTCGCATCATCAATTGCTGTATATTGAAAACGTTTAATTCGTTGTCCATCAGGCGTATTAAAAAATAAAAACTTCACATCAACCTGAACATGGTGCCCTGGCACTTGTTTCTGATAACGTTTAAATAGTGGTTTAGAGCGACTTCGCTGATTTTGGGGAAGTTGGTTTAATTTGTTTCTGAGCAATACATAATAGCAGCCAGAGCGTGATATTTTGATGTTATGAAACCGTAGAAGATACCAAGCGATACGTTGGGGACCAAAATGGTAAGTCGTACGCAGATAAATAACCAGCTCTTCGATGTGTTTTGCAACTCTTCTGGTTGGATTTTCAGGGCAGGGTTTATTGTTGATTAATCCTTTCTCGCCATCTCGTTCATAAGCTCTTTTCCAAGTATAAAAAGTTTCTCTACTGATCCCAAAATGACGACAAGTTTTAGCAATATTTTTGCTCTCACGGGCATGATTTAAGATTTTTGTTTTATGTGCAATATCTCGTTTAGCTTTAATGT
>NZ_JBIXLP010000047.1:0-5310 GCF_053543535.1 Providencia sp. AGC89 | reverse complement strand
TGGTCTTTTTTACGCCAATCTATTTGCTGATGGTAAAACGTGGCTCGTGACAACGACGTTAGCTTACAAGCCTTAATGACTGATAAGCCTGCCTCTTTTAATGATTGAGCACAGGATCTCTTTTCAGCCACTACCAACCCTTTTTTGCGAAAAGCTCCTTCATCGCGTGGTTTTCAAGGCTAACTTCCGCAAAGAGCTTTTTCAGTTTCGCATTTTCATCTTCAAGCTCTTTTAATCGTTTAACATCATTCGCTTCCATGCCACCATACTTTGATTTCCAATTATAATAAGTGGCGTTGCTGATCCCATTTTGGCGGCAAATATCTTCCACTTTCATACCAGAATCAGCGAGTTTTAAAATATTAACGATTTGAGTTTCAGTAAAACGAGCTTTTTTCATCATGACCTCTGCAAATTTTAGGGCAGAAAATCTAATTATAGCTGTCTTATTTTAGGGGAAGTGGACACTCTTAATTGAGATTCCCAGAGATCGCCAATCTTCTTTTGAACCTCAGCTTATCCATGTCTGGCATTCCCCAGACGGACATAAAGAGCTCCGGCTTAACGGTATATCGCTTCCCTACTCCACTTATGACAAGCTTTCTGAAATTGATCAGGGTGCCATTGTGGACAACAAACGTCTGGGGCGGGCACTGGATGAGGACGATATGTTCAATGCACTAGTAAAACTTCAGTCACGATCTGAAGAAATATTTGGTAAGAAACAGATATAAAAACCCGGAGGATAAGTCCGGGTATATTAACTATCGTGGTAAGATTTTCAAGTTCTCTTCAAAATAATCATCATAAATAACCTCATTACTCTTCCGCATGAATCTGTGGAGACAATTGGGCACAGGATTCGAAGTCGATCTATGGGCATAAATCTCATCCTGAATCGATCTTAAATCATGAGATAAGATGTCATCGTTTATAATGCCACTTATCTTTATATTCTGTATTTTTTTCTCAATAAAATCTTTAACACGCATAATTCGATTAATAGATTTGTTGTTTTCAACATATAACATTATCACATGTCTAAAAAACGGGAGCATGAAAACAATATAAAACAAAAAATCTTCCAGCGAGGATTTAGACCACAAGCCATATGCAAGAAGTATCAAAAAGGAAAGTAACAAAGTGATAAAATATATTTTTCTCATTACATCACGCTGTGCCTTATCCCAGCCAAAATTTTTTGCATGGCATAATAATGCCAATACCTTTTCATTCGCATCGTAATCTTTATTTAGATACCAGTTAAGAAATTCATCATTTTTTTTTCTTTTTTTGTAATACCTTGAAGCTTTAAAAACATCTTCTCTGCCAACCGGCTTCCCTACTTTTAATTCACTCCATGGAATGTGTAATACATCACAGTCAAACATTTCCTGAATAGTGGCTGCACATTTTTTCATTGAGGAAATCATTGTGGACAAAATAATTGTGATGACCAACACAATTATACCGTAATAACCGAGGTAAGGAGCTATAGCCAAATGGGGGAACAGCCCCATTTTCTTTATCACTGTAGTAAATATTACAATAGCGACAGATATTACGACACTAAGAAAAAACACTACCCAGTTAACAAATTTAACCTGTGAGTAAGTCCACCTCATTGCCATTAGTAACTCAATGTTTTTACTATCATTTTGGCGCAAAAATATTTGACTCATTTTCTATCCGTATGATGGGAAGTTGACACCAAAAACATCCTGCCATTTGTTAATGGACGCTCTGTGGTTATCTTGCCTTTCGTAATGACGGGCTTCCGTTGCTTTTCCTTGGTCAAGATAACAGCGGATGGATATCTTTAATTTATCATCATCACTAAGGTTGTTTATGTTCCCTTGTATGCCTTTGTGATCGTATACTGGACTAAATATAGCAGAGGCTAAGTAACCTAAAACATTGACAATCTCTAAATCGACCCATTGATAACATTCTGATCGACCGTTGAAGTAGTTAAGCAACATTGTCTCTAACAAGTAACTACTCATTGAAGGCATAGTAGGACGTTTTTGCCAATATTTTATTACACGAATGACATTTAACATGTTTCCTGAGAGTTTAACATTAAGATCAGTGACTTTTTGCTTGTCAATTCGTGGATCTGTCTTCTTCCAATGACCATTGCCATCTGGTATTAAATAATATGTCTTGCCAAATGAATCTGGAGTAGTAATGAATGCAGGAACTATATCAAAATTCCAGTCATAGGATTTTAGCTTCAGAGTAGCTGCTTCCTGATTTCTTTTTACATCAGCCTTATCATACTGCGGAATTTGATTTAGGCTTGAGATAAAACTGTTTATTATTTTTCTAGAGTTAATAAAATTTGTGCCATCATGCTTATAGTACTTTAAACGAACGGTTCCTTCACGCGCAGTGATTATTATTTTCCCATCACTCTCGCTGTATACACAATCATCACCATCGAGACCAAACATAAGATCTATATCATCTAAAGGGCGGATTTTTGTGCGTCTAGCAAAAGAACCAAAACCTGTATGTATATCAGGGTATATTATGGGGAAATAAACATCATTATTTGGAAAAGTGTTCATTCTGCCCAACAACCAATCTCTACTGGCTCTGGCTCGATCAGTCTGAGAGCTATCTAGATTTACAATATTGCGCTGAAACTCGTTAAACGCAGCAGTCACCGTAAGAGCCATATCATCCCTCTTCTAAAAGCTAAAAGCTAAAAGCTAAAAGCTAAAAGCTAATTTTACCATTAGGTTATAGGTTGTCTCCACATGAATTTACTTCTGCAAACTACTAAATATTGGAGGACATTTGAAGTTTGCCCCACCTCGGACATCTGAACTTAGCCTTGACTAATTTTAATTGCATCCATAGTTGTCACATAAATAATAAAAACTATCACCATTACTATCTGTACCATCTAGAGTGTAATTACCATTACCTAAATCTGTTCTTGTCGAATCCCACTCATTGCCATTTGCTGCTATCCCATTGGTTTCAGTTATATTTCCATAAGTATTTGATTCTTGACTCCACTCCGAACCTGTTGATAGATTTCTGCCATGGACTTCAGTTGTGGAACCATAACGATACACTTCATATTCGTTACCATTGTCATCATAGCAAGAACTATAGGTATTACCACCTATACATTGAGCTGATACATTAAAAGATAATAATAAAACTACTAGTGGAATTGTTAGGTTTTTTATCATCGCTTCTCTTCTCTTCTATAGTTTATTTTAGTTATATCGGTATAGCATTCTGAATTTTTAATGAATGTAATCATAATCTCACTGTTTCTGTTTACTGTGAGTATCTGACTATTCCGCCTGACTTTTTAATTAAAAGTTACTTGCCGCAGTAATATTTTGTTGCTAAATATTCAAATGAACGTGGTTTTATTGGGTACCACTGTAGAGTTCCTGCTGGATATCCTCTCTTCGAGTTATAGGCCTCAACTTCTCCTACACTAGTAACCACTTTATCTACTAAATTATCATCTAGATAATACTCAATTGATAAACGGAAACCCTGCATTGTATTACAATTAACATACCAATCACTTATAGTTTTATTGAAGTATTTCCCATTATTTACTTGATGAATTTTATCAGAACCAACAATTGTTGTTTTTAATGGCCAGCTAACACCAACAACACCAACGCTCATAAATGAAATACTAGCAGTTCCATTTTTATTGATTATAGGTTTGTTTTTTAGATAAAAAAGTACCTCTGTCATAGTGTTGTCAGATTTACCAGAACTTATCCATTCAGAACTAACTTTTGGTATTGTTAATGTTTTAGCATTCGCGATTGAAATGAATGAAAAAACACACAAAATTATAAGGGGTTTCTTTATATTCATATAATTGCCTAACATGGTTTGTCATATACAGCCTGATACTTTAGTTTAATCTTTACGTTAATTAATTCCAATAAAATCCTAATACCCGAATGTGGCGCTAATCAAAATAGAGCGAAAATATTATATGACTAGATTTTTCTGTCAATTACCATATAGACTGGCCCCTTAGATCTCCAGACAGTTGGTATCACTTAAATTAGTGATAATCTTAATACTAGCTTTTAGACTAGTTCTTGGAGATAACATAATCGAGATATTAGGTCCTGAACGCAGAAAACGATGCTCCCCACAAGAAAAAATGACCATTGTTCAGCAAAGCTTTGAGTCAGGTATGAGTGTTTCCATGGTTGTTCGACAACATGGTGTCGCTGCAAGCCAGCTTTTCCTTTGGCGTAAACAGTATCAAGAAGGAAGCCTGACCGCGGTAACAGCAGGTAAACAAGTTGTTCCTGTTTCTGAGCTCGCCTCAGCAATAAAGCAAACTAAAGAGCTACAGCGGTTGCTCGGCAAAAAACAATGAAAAATGAACTTCTTAAAGAAGCCGTCGAGTATGGCCGAGAAAAAAAAGTGGATAGCGCTCGCGCCATTATTACCCAAGGATGGAAAATAAACTTAGTGAGCCGAACCTTATGTGTGTCACTAGCGCAGTTATACGTTCTAGCAAAACGAAAAAATGATTGGCAAGACAAACGAGGCCGACGCCCTCAAGATGATAACGGTGCGCTTGCTCATATACACAACGTAATTGATAAGCTGCCTACGTATGGCTATCGCCGCGTCTGGGCGATGTTACGTCGGCAATCTGAGCATGAAAATATCGCAATGATTAATGCCAAACGTGTTTACCGTATCATGAAGCAATCAGCATTATTGTTGGAACGCAAACCCGCAATCCCAGTCTCGACATGGGCTCATACAGGAAAAGTAGCGGTGAATGAAAGCAACCAACGTTGGTGTTCAGATGGTTTTGAGTTCCGATGTGATAATGGTGAAAAACTACGTATCACGTTCGCTTTAGGCTGTTGTGATCGAGACCCCCTTCATTGGGCAGCGAGCACAGGAGGCTTTGACAGTGAAACTGTGCAAGATGTCATGATGGGTACCGTGGGGTATCGCTTCGATAACGGGTTACCGACAAAATTAGTAGAGTGATTGACCGATAATGGTTCAGCATATCGAGCCCATGAAACGCGGTGGTTCGCTAAACAAGTTGGTTTATCCCCTAGGCATACGGCGGTACGTAGTCCCCAAAGTAACGGTATTGCAGAAAGCTTTGTAAAAATCATGAAGCGAGACTACATAAGTTTAATGCCAAAACCTAATGGATTAACGGCAGTAAAGAATCTTGCGGCAGCCTTCGAGCATTACAATGAATGGCATCCTCAAAGTGCACTGGGTTATCGTTCTCCGCGAGAGTGCCTCCGGCGTCGAGCCCATAATGAAATA
>NZ_JBIXLP010000046.1:0-160312 GCF_053543535.1 Providencia sp. AGC89 | reverse complement strand
ACACAATTAAAACGGTACCGATAAGAGATATTTTTTTCATCCTAACCTCACTGAGCAAGTGGTGTGGCTGCGTTGTTTGGGCATTCGGCGGGCTCCTCTTGGTCTAATGGGTCTTGAATTGGGTAGTCAGGGTGCCAAGGAGCCAAACACGACAAGGTGATTTTCACCTCTTGGCAGGGTAAAAAATGTACTTTGACATCACAAGCGTCATCATATTGCGGGATGGGCACCACCTTGCGGTAGTGGCGATAATTGGCTTTGTGTTTTTTAACGAAATCACTAAATTCTTTAGTTCCCATAGGGGGCGATTTACCATAAGCATCAGGATCAACCTCCCATTCCACGACCACGGTTTGGTTGGGTGTCCATTTTTCGGGCACCATCACACAACAAACACCGGTTGCCCCTCGCCCTTGGGCGCCATTGACGGTGTACCAATTAACAGCAGTGTCTTTCACATGGTTAAAGCCCCAAATATTGGCGGGCAGCATATTCGCGCTTGTATCCGGCGAGCAGGCGGTTAAAGCCAGCAGTGCAGTCACAACGGCACTAAGCATCACTATTTTTTTCATCCTAACCTCACTGAGCAAGTGGTGTGGTCGCGTTGGTAGGGCATTCGGCAGGCTCCTCCATAAAACTTGGTTCTTGAATAGGGTAGTCAGGGTGAGAAACAGCCAAACACGACAAGGTGATCTTCACCTCTTGGCAGGGTAAAAAATGCACTTTGACATCACAGGCGTCATCATATTGGGGGATGGGCACCACCTTGCGGTAGTGGCGATAATTGGCTTTGTGTTTTTCCATATAGGCATCAAATTTAGGGTCAGTGACACCAGGCATATCTCCAGGGCTTGCGTTTGGGTCGACTTCCCATTCCACGACCACGTTTTGGTTGGGTGTCCATTTTTCGGGCACCATAACACAGCAGACACCGACTGCGCCTCGCCCTTGGGCGCCATTGACGGTGTACCAATTAACATAAGTGCCTTTGATATGGTTAAAGCCCCAAATATTGGCGGGCAGCATGTTGGTTTTTTTCTCCGGTGAGCAGGCGGTTAAGGCCAGCAGTGCAGTCACAACGGCACTAAGCATCACTATTTTTTTCATCCTAACCTCACTGAGCAAGTGGTGTGGTCGCGTTGGTAGGGCATTCGGCGGGCTCCTCTTGGTCTAATGGGTCTTGAATTGGGTAGTCAGGGTGCCAAGGAGCCAAACACGACAAGGTGATCTTCACCTCTTGGCAGGGTAAAAAATGCACTTTGACATCACAGGCGTCATCATATTGCGGGATGGGCACCACCTTGCGGTAGTGGCGATAATTGGCTTTGTGTTTCACCATATAGGCCTTAAACGCAGGGTCGGTGACCCCAGGCATATCTCCAGGTCTTGAATTTGGGTCAACCTCCCACTCCACCACCACGGTTTGGTTGGATGTCCATTTTTCGGGCACCATCACACAACAAACACCGGTTGCCCCTCGCCCTTGGGCGCCATTGACGGTGTACCAATTAACATAAGTGCCTTTGATATGGTTAAAGCCCCAAATATTAGCGGGCAGCATGTTGGTTTTTTTCTCTGGCGAGCAGGCGGTTAAGGCCAGCAGTGCAGTCACAACGGCACTAAGGAACACTATTTTTTTCATCCCAACCTCACTGAGCAAGTGGTGTGCTCGCGTTGGTTGGACATTCGGCGGGCTCCTCTTGGTCTAAAGGAGCTTGAATTGGGTAGTCAGGGTGCCAAGGAGCCAAACACGACAAGGTGATCTTCACCTCTTGGCAGGGTAAAAAATGCACTTTGACATCACAGGCGTCATCATATTGGGGGATGGGCACCACCTTGCGGTAGTGGCGATAATTGGCTTTGTGTTTCACCATATAGGCTTTAAACGCAGGGTCTCCAACACCGGGGGAGTCAGTAGGGTAAGCATTAGGGTCGACTTCCCATTCCACGACCACGGTTTGGTTGGGTGTCCATTTTTCAGGCACCATAACACAGCAGACACCGACTGCCCCTCGCCCTTGGGCGCCATTGACGGTGTACCAATTAACATAAGTGTCTTTCACATGGTTAAACCCCCAAATATTGGCGGGCAGCATATTCGTGCCTGTCTCCGGCGAGCAGGCGGTTAAGCTGAATAGGGCAATGCAAAGTACACCGGTGACTGAGGTTTTTTTCATTGGAACCCTCTGAGGTTAAGAATATTTAGTCAACACTGTTAATCTCTTTAAACGTCAGGATTATCCCATCTTCTTCGCTATAACCCAAAGTCAGGCTTTGCGCTTGCTGGTGGTTCGATTGGCGCATGAGTAATTGTTGGCTCAGTACCGGTAAAATTTGTTGGTTAAGCAGGCTATCAATGTTGCGGGCGCCAGTATCCGGCAATAAACACGCGCTCACGAGGGTGTCATACAGTGCTTCATCGACAATCCCTTCGAGTTTGTAATGGGTGTAGAGACGCTTAATCACGCTGCCCAGTTTCATTTCAACAATTTGGCGCAGTGCGACAGGGCCTAATGGGCGATAAATCAGGGTTTGGAAACGCGCTAATAATGCAGGTTGGAAGTGGTCGCGCAAGGTTGGGCGCAGCAATTCTTGCAGTTCGCCGTCGGTAGACTCAGGGAACGCTTCGAGTTGTTGCATCAGCAAGTCACTGCCCAAGTTTGCTGTCATTAAAATCACGGTATTGCGAAAATCGATTTCACGGCCTTCGCCATCGCGCATAAAACCACGGTCAAATACTTGATAAAACAGGTTGAGCACATCGCGGTGCGCTTTTTCCACTTCATCAAGTAACACGACGCTGTAAGGGCGCTTGCGAACGGCTTCCGTTAAAATACCGCCTTGACCATAACCTACATAGCCTGGAGGAGAGCCTTTTAATTGGCTGACGGTGTGGGCTTCTTGATACTCGGACATGTTGATGGTGATTAAGGATTTTTCGCCGCCAAACAGGACATCTGCCAAGGCCAAAGCCGTTTCCGTTTTCCCTACGCCACTTGGGCCAACCAGTAAAAATACCCCTTGCGGGCCATTTTCTGAGGCGAGACCCGTGCGAGCGGCGCGTAGTCGTTGCCCAAGCCCCAGTAATGGGCTTTCTTGACCCACGACACGTATGCCAAGCGAATCTTCTAACTCAAGCAGCTCGGTTTGTTCGTCTTTTAATAGGCTGGATAATGGCACGCCTGTCCAATCTGCGATGACGGTGGCAACGGTTCTGACATCCACATCAGGGGTGATCAGTGGTTCGCTTTGCTGCACTTGTTCTAATTGGGTTTGAATGTCACTCACATCTTGGGATTGACGGCGCTGTTCTAAGAGTTCGCTGATAAGGTTTTTTTCTTGCTCAAAACGCTGTTCTAACTCAGCCAGTTGTATCGCTATTTGCGCATCTTGAGTGACTAATTCGTTTAGAAGGGATTGATTGGTGGTGTTGCCAATCGCCAAGTCATCAAGAATGGCTTGCTGCGCAAGTTCTAAGGCATTGCGCTTGGCTTTTAAACGGGTCAGCTCTTCAGGGAGCGTGTCGAGGCTCATGCGGATACGGGCGCTGGCGGTATCGAGTAAATCCACGGCTTTATCGGGGAGTTGACGACCCGTTAAGTAACGGCGAGACAAAGTCACCGCTGCTTTCACTGCATCATCAGTGATATGAACACCGTGGTATTTGGCATAGCGTGGTTTTAGCCCCCGCAGCATTAAACAGGCTTTTTCGTCGTCTGGCTCATCGACTTTGACCACTTGGAAGCGGCGCTCTAAGGCGGCGTCACGCTCGAAATATTGTTTGTATTCAGACCATGTTGTCGCTGCAATGGTTCTCAATTCACCGCGAGCTAGCGCGGGTTTGAGTAAGTTCGCCGCATCGGCGCCACCGGCTTGGTTGCCTGCGCCAATGATGGTATGGGCTTCATCGATAAACAGTAAAATCGGGGTAGGGGATTGTTGTACGGCCTCAATCACGTTTTTTAGGCGCTGCTCAAATTCGCCTTTAACGCCAGCGCCCGCTTGCAGTAGCCCCAAATCTAAAGTGCGCAAGGCGGTGGTTTGCAGGCTAACGGGCACATTCCCTTCGACAATGCGTAAGGCCAAGCCTTCCACCAAGGCTGTTTTCCCGACACCCGGCTCGCCGACGAGAATTGGGTTGTTTTTACGACGGCGAGAAAGAATATCCACCATTTGGCGAATTTCGTCATCACGTCCAAAGACAGGGTCAATCGCGCCTTCGCGTGCTTTTTCAGTGACATCGACGGTGAATTTATTCAGTACGGCCAGTAGTGCTTCGTTCAGTGTATTGCCAATCACATTTGAGCTTTTCGCCGTTTCTACATGATTAGCGTCAGATGGCGTTTCATGGGATAAGGATTGATTATGTGTGGCGAGTTGTTGTATTTCAGGGCGCTCATCGGATTGGGCATCAAGCATCGGTCTTAAGCGTTGAAGTTGGGTGGTACTTAATGTCATTAATGGCCACAAATTATCATTGGGCACCAGTGACGGTTGCTGAGCCATGGCAGATAATAAATGCACGCTGCGAATATGTTCGATATCTTCATCCAATGATGCAATCACCCAAGCTTGTTGAATGAGATTCAGCAGCGGTTTTGATAAAGATGGGCGCGTATGAATGGAGCGTGGTAAGTTGTCGATATCTGTCAGTAAACTTTGCCAAAGGGCTGACATATCCCATTCATAGCGGCGAGCTAACACCGTGATATCGCTTTCCCCCATTTCCAATAATTTGAGCAACCAATGTTCAATGGTAATTTCCGCATGCGCTCGTGTTTGGCAAAGTGAAGCCGCCGCTTCTAATGCGTTGGCACAGTAAGGGTTTAGGCGGCGTAATAGCATCACGGATGAATTGTCCATATTCTTTCTCTCGTATTGGGGTAAAAATATATTGGGGTGAAAACGGTTAGAGACAGCAAGAAATGCTACCGCCCCTAACCGTTAACCGAGGTTCATTAGGTATCAAGATAAATTGTGTGTTGTGTGTCATCGGTGTACGAATACGTACAAAAAAAGCAGACGCCGAAACGCCTGCTTGTTTTAATTAAGCGGTTGCACGTTCATTCCAAGAATCGGAATGAATGATATTGCCGTCTTTATAGGTCCAAGTGATTTTTTCGTAGCGCAGTTCAATCTCTTCGAGATGGTTGTGCTTCTCTTTGTTAGGGTCTTTGATGTCGTGCATTTTTGGCGCGACTTTGACCACTTTGACGTTTTCAAGCTTGGTATTGAAATATTCCACTTCTTGCCCAGCATCATCAATGCGGTACCATTTGAATTCAGCTTCTTTCAAAGTTTGACCCGTGGTCACCGCTTTGTATAAATAAGGGCTTGATGCATCAATTTCTTTCACGAAAATAAATGGCGTATGGATACGTGTACCTGTTAATTTACCGGTATTGTTATCGGTTGGGATATACAGGTTATGGTCTTGTGCGACCACTTCAATACTGCCTTCACGGTCTTGTACATTGACAGAGCCCTTGATATCCGCGCCGCCGTCATCTTTTAGCCATAAATAAACAGGAATAGCCATGGTTACTTCTCCTTTTGTGTCGAATGTGTGTCATCGTCCATCGGTGACACGGTTTGATTATCTGCGCCCTGGCAAGCATCTGCTTGAGGGATGAGTCGTATTTCAACGCGTCGATTTTTTGCTCGGCCTTCAGCGGTTTGATTATCAGCAACTGGGTTATTTTGCCCGTCCCCTCGAACAGCAAAACAAGCAGGGCTGATATCACTGGTTTCTATCATCCAATCTCTGACTGATTCGGCGCGTTTTAATGAGAGTGTTTGGTTTAATGCTGGGTTTCCGGTGTTATCGGTATAGCCGGAGACGACAATTAACCAACCGGGTTTGGCTTTAATATTGAGCAAGGCATCGACTAAAACTTTAGTTGCATCCGTTTTGAGGGTGTATTGCCCTACATCAAACAACGATAGGCTATCAAGGGTGACCATTTCAGGGGCACTTTGAACAATGATAGGCGTCGGTGGCGGTGGGGGAGCCCAACTACCTAATAGCGTGTGCAAGTAGGGTAATATTCTATTTCCCTGATATAACGCTAAAGAGTGAGAGGTTGGTATCCCTTCGCGTTCCCAACGTGCCAATTCAGTTGCATCATCTTGCAATTGCAGATAAGCGGTCTGTTTTGGTGCAAGAGGGGTATCCGAAAGTTGCGAAAAACGAGCAACATCTTCGCCAATGTGACGAATGAGTTGTTGGTTATGGTAGTAACTTCCGATTAATGCGCCTACCAAGAAGACCCCGAAAATAATTCCGATAGCCCCAAGGGTTTTCTCTGTGCGGCTTAAGCTAATATCATGGCGTAAGCGTCGTAACATCACATCGGGTAAAGGCAGCAAATCAGTGGTTTGAATTGATGAATATAGCGGCAGCATGGTTTTTTCTTGGATAAATTGCTGCCATAAGTTGTTAGGTTGGCTGGTGATATCTATCCATTGAATAGCCCATGCTGAAGGAGTTTGCTTTGGTGCTCCTGCTTGAGACACGGTGAACTGTGGGACTAAAACTTGGTTGAGCCAACTCTGTAAGGTATCTAACCACAGGGAAAATTGCAGGCTTTGCTCTGAGTGCCCAATATGGGCGGGCAACCAGACAGAGTAGGGGGCTGACATAGAACCTTCTTGTTCTACCTGAAACTCATTTTGGTGGCTGAGTAAAGTCATCCATGGAGTGTGTTCGCCATCCACGTGTAGGTCTGTACCTGTTTGGCGAGGCATAGTGAGATACACTGTGACCCAAAATGGCAGTTTTGACCCTATTTTTTGGTTGCTTTCACCAATGGCTCGACGCCAATTGAGCAATGCTTGAGTGAGTGTTTCTTGCTGAGTAAGTTGTTCCGGCAGGACGATATACAGTAATGATGTCTGCCCTGATAATGATGGGGCATGTTCCATCAATGCAGTCACTAATTTAACTAATTCAGTGGGGGCAGATACCCGAATATACCAACCTTGGCGAGTTTCTCGGTGTAATTGGTCACTCAAAAATAGGGCATCAGACTGACCACAAACGAGGATAACAGGACCCGAGTAGTTATCGGCAGGCAATGCACCCGCATAATCATGCTCAGTAGAAAGCATTTGGCGGCGCTGCTTATATTGCCAAAATAGCATCCCACCGGTAAGAGCCAGCACTAAGGCCGATACAAAAATAGTGACAGTTTGCCCTAGGGACCAAAACCCCCAGAGTAACCACAGAAAAAGGCCTGTCGCAAAAAGTGTCAGACACTGTTTGGTTGGGTTTTGCATGCCTATCCTTGTGTCATCCATTGTTGTAGTAAGTGTTCTAACGATGCACTGAAGCCCCACCACATTGCAGCGAGCACAAGAGCTCCACCAATCCAACCAAACCAGTAGAGTCGGCGGCGGCTAAAACGTAATTTAGGTTTTACGACAAGAGGTAAGTCTGATGAAATCAGATAATCAGGAAGTTGAACATTGAGTTGAGCGACGATACGCTCGCGTTCTGGCGCATTTTGCTGGCGAAATTTTCCAACAAACCCGAGGGTGAGCACGCGATGAAAACAGAGCAAAACATCTGGGTTAGGTGCCGTTTCATTTAAAATACTGCGTAGGCGATCCCACAGTTTATCTCCCGCTTCCAATGTATTGAAGTAACGGGCTTGCAACGGTGATTGTATCCAAGTGTTGTATCCATCATCTTGTTGATGCTGGCGATTCATCACGCTTTCATCAATTAATGCGCATTGGGCATATTGCATATGTTCAATGGCAGTTTCTGGATAACCATGTTCAAGTAATTTTTGACGCGTTTCATCAATCAGCTGACAAACTCGGTGGTAAAAATTATCCCCCTGAGAGATGGCAGTGCCCTGATGAAGTTGACAAACCATTAACCAAGTTTGAGCAAAAATTATGTCAATAGTGTGGTGTGACATTGTATTTTTCATGAGCGAAGTACCGCAAACAGCTCTAATTGAATATCACCTAATGTACTCGGGACGTAAAAGGCACATTGCCCTGAAGAAAGCATGGCTTGACCCGCAGGTGTTTCAATATCTAGCGCAAAGTATTGATTTTCTAAACGAAGTGGAACCGCGGTTGGCACATGGCTGAGCGGTTTTAATGGGATACCATTGAGTGCCACATTGACCACATCAGCAACATCATCCCGACTACCTGCTTTACACAGCAAAGGAAATTGAGCAATGAGTAGGTGAGCGGGTAAAGATGAGCGTACGGATAAATAGAAATCCGCCTCTTCACGTAAGCGGCCATCATGAAGCTGCCCTGTCCAGAAAGGACCTTCTTTTACTAATTCAATACTGATAACACGTGAAGGTAAGCTGGCTTCAAGCAGGGTGTTTAATAGCGTAAAAAGAGGAGGGAAAACCTGCTCCGGTTGCTCATGTTTGTATTGCGGAATATCTTCCAATTTACTTTCTAAAGAGAAAGTTAATAAGCTCCCTGCTAAACGGGCGAGTTCTCGATAGAGTAATTCAGGATGACGATGTAATGCCGTGCTAAGTTCATTGAGTACAGGTTCGGCGCTGTTCAGTGAATTTAATAGCCAAAATAATGAGACATCAGCAACCACGAAGTCTGCCATTTTCTCATTGCTTTCGCGGCGCAGAGCCATCAGTCGACGGCGTTTAGCGACTAAGCGGTGCATAAATTCAGAGAGTAACGTGCGTAGTTCAAGACTTCCCTGACAAGCGAGCAAGGGGGGAATAAAACGCTTATCAAATTCCCATGCCCCTTGCGCATTGCGGATCAGCCGTGCAACTGGGCAAGTCATATAGGCTTCATTCTCATCATGGGCAAAACGTAGCGTTGCCACATGACGTAATACTGCAATATCCGTTTGCTCATGCCCGAGTAGGTCTTGAACTTTAACCCATTCTTGGCTAAACCGACGAGGGCGATCTGTACCCGTTTCAGGGGCCAAGTTGCCGCCATTTGCTAGCATTAAAGGTAACGCTAGCACGATGTCTAATGACTGACGATCTGCGTAGTCATTAAGGGATAATACCGGAGGAAGAGCATCAGACAGAGTCGTGTCAATAAGTGTGCCATCGTGAAAACGCACAATCATCTTTTGTGCGCTAACTCGAGATAGGGTTAAAGCACTGTCATCAAATTCAGTACTAATCACACCCCACGTTGAGGCAATACCCATTTGAGCAACGACTTCAGCGACATGGCTGTCCCAACGAGCTTGTTGTTGAAATTGTTGAGGGGCCAAAAAGGCCCCGTCTGTCCATAAGGGACGGTAGATTTTCATCCTGAATGACCTTTACTAATCGTTAGGCTTTGGCTTTAGGCATCTGCGAAACCAACGATAAATCCACATCCATGCCTTCGACTTGGAAGTGTGGGACGGCATACAGTTTCACGCGGAAGAAGCCTGGGTTATCTTCAATGTCTTCAACAACCACTTTTGCATCGCGAAGTGGATGAGAAGCTTGTAAATCATCACCCGGGTCGGTCATTTCAGTGACTAAACCACGAACCCAGTTGTTGAGTTCAAGTTCAAGGAGGCGTCTATCTTTGGTGGTACCAATGTTTTCACGTTGGATCAGTTTCAGGTAATGGGCAATGCGAGAGAGTAGGAAAATATAGGGTAAACGCGCGTTGATTCGGCTGTTTGCTGTCGCATCGGCAGTGTCATACAGCGCGGGCTTTTGGGTGGAATTAGCCGAGAAAAAGCACGAATAATCGCGGTTTTTGTAGTACGACAGTGGGATAAAGCCAAGATTAGCGAATTCAAATTCGCGCGTTTCAGGGATCATCACTTCTGATGGGATTTTCACCTGACTACCTGTACCTAAATCAAATAAATGAATAGGTAAATCTTTAACTGCTCCACCTGCTTGCGGACCACGAATTTGCACACACCAACCGTTGTTGATAAAGCTTTTAACCATGTTGGCAGCGAAAGCAAATGTGGCATTAGTCCACAAATATTTCTCATGATCTGGCCCTTTGACTTCTTCAACGTAATTGAAGCTGCGGACAGGTACAGTATCAGGGCCATAAGGTAAACGGCCTAATACACGAGGCATGGTTAAACCAATATAGCGGGCATCATCCGAATCACGGAAAGCTTTCCATTTAATGTATTCAGCACGGTCAAAGTAGTTACCAATATCTTTGATAGCAGCCACTTCTTCCATGGTCTCTTTGCCAAAGAATTTTGGTCCAACAGACCCAATAAATGGCATATGAGCAGACGCGGAGACTTTAGAGATGCTGCGTAATAAGGCGATATCTTGCGCGCTACGGTCAAACTCATAGTTAGAGATTATCGCTGCAATAGGCTCACCACCTGGGGTGTCATATTCTGCAATATAGGTATGGTGGTAAAGACCACTTTGGATAATTTCCGGGCTATCTTCGAAATCTTGGCGCAAGTCATCCTTGGCAATATCCAGTAGCTCAATTTTTACGTTTTGACGAAAATCAGTGCGATCAACAAGGAATTTTAAACCACGCCAAGTAGATTCAACTTTTTGGAAGTCTTGATGGTGCATCACTTCATCTAATTGCTGGCTGATTTGCTTATCGAGTTCAGCAATATGATGGTCAAGCAGGTTGCGGTCTAAACGCTCCACTTTTTGACCAGAAGATTTTAAACGGTCTAAAAATACTTGAACGGCAACCGTGACTCGTTCATCCGCAGTTGCATCAGCTAGCGCAGTATTATCTTGGAATGCGTTAATATCACTGATTGTAGCAACAGGGGTTAAATTGATTTTTTCAAATAAAGAAGCATAAACGCCTTGATTCGAGGTTTCATCAAGTACAGTCGTTGCACCTTGGGTTGATTCATTTTTTACAGACATCAGCATAATCCTTTAATAATCCAAATTAATCTTTCTTCGGTGCAAGTTGTGCTAGCTCTTCACGTAGTTCATCACTGAGTGCTGGGTCCTTAAGGATATTTTCCAATTCACGGCGGAACGTAGCGTTATCGAGGAGGTTAGATTTCAGGTCGCGTAGCAGATTACGCATGGCTAACATGGCTCGAAGTTGGGGGATTTGACGAGCCACTTGCTCAGGTTCGAAGTCTTTCATATTTTTGAAAGAGAGGTTTACGCTTTCGTCACTTCCATCACCAGCAAGAGTATTTTTTACCGTTAAGTTAACTGTTGGTGTAAATTCACTAAGGACGCTATCAAAGTTATTTTTATTGATATTTACTTTTTCACGCTCAGACAACGCGCGGTTATCTTGTCCGTTACTGTAATCACCCATCGCTAATAACTTAAGTGGCAATTCCACTTTCTTCTGAGCGCCGCCCGTGTGCAGTTCTAATTTAATATTGACCCGTGCTTTGGGGACTTCATTTTGAAAGCTATCTGACATGAGTGAAATTTCCTACAGTTTTAGTGAATATATTGAATTGTGTATTGTTAAATGGTTGCAATTGAATTCCATTCATTTAACTTATGTAATTATTTTCTTTATATCTTCACTGATTCAATAAATCAACTTTTCTTATCAATAAATGTGACGGGAAATCTACGTTTTTTTGGGGTTATCTTGGCTTTAAATTTAAAAGTTAATAATATCAACATTTAACGTGCGTTGTTTTTATGCTTATAATTAAAAAGTGTCATTTAAATCTTTTTGTAATATTTTTTTTCAAAGTATTACAAAGTGATTCATAAGAATATTTACTCGTTTAGTGTGTGATAATCCTCTTTTTGATTAGAAATTATTTTATGAAAAGAAATAGATGAGTACTCAATAAAAATTACTGCTCTTTTTGGACCTTGAGGAAGTACGCTCTATAGAACAGCATTACAGTCATAGCAAAACATGGAGTATTAAAAACTAGGGTGAATAGCCACTGCTATTTGGTTACAAGTGCAAAACTGGGTTGTTATCTAAAAGGTCGTGTTGGAGCGAGGGTGAGGAGGAACAAGTTTTTACTTTATATAGTTAAAGGGTAAGCTTCACTTTTACTCTAGTTGGTGTTTTATTATCTGCATTAAAATTAATAATAAATGCATATTTATGCGGTCCAAGCATCTCATTGAACCAAGAAAAAACAGGCATCAAAAATAGCCTAGTCATGTTCTTGGTTATATAGAAATTCGAATAGAATGAAAGTTAGGTTATTAAATAATCATTTAATAACAATATAATGAGTGCTATATAGAGCTCTCCTTGCATAATTACATGGTTCCAACGTTTGCTATCGTCTATTGGAAAACGGTTGATAAATTAACGTTATGGTCAATAATGCCAAAACCTAACGTTTATCGATTTAAATCATCGTATTGAAATAACGCCTACCTTATTCCCAAGGTTAAGGCTATACCATGTGCGTTATCGCTTGATAGGTAGCCTATCCCAGCTTTCACTTTTACTTGGTTATCATAGATATTAATGGGGGTTTCTAATGCGACAGAGGTATTATTTATAAAACCAAATGACAATTCTCTATAGTCCTTTCCATAGAACCCGCCGATATCATTGGATAAGATTAGATTGAAGTTAATGTCATTTATACTGATGAGTTCCGTCATAACATATTCACCACCAATCGACCATGTTCCGGTACTGCTATTGACGTTTAGGCCTTTTGTCTTTCCAAAACCATTAGTAAACATATAGGATATATGGCCATATAGATTCAATTCATCATTATTGTCTAGGATATTTGTGTTTCTCAGGCCAAGTTTAGGTGTTATATGAAATGAATTTACGTTCCAATCTAATAACCCTTCATCGCGCAATACGTCTTTCATTTGTTGACTACCATGAACGGTGGAATTATTGCTCATATTTGCATAGCCTAATTCTAGCTCACTTTCTAGGCTGAACTTTTCGTTTATTTGGTAGGAAACTTTTGGTGATGCAGATAGACTAAAAATATCCCAACGGGCGCGTAGATTGCCTAAAGAGTCAATATTAACTAGTGACGATTTAACTTTAAGGTAATTACCTTTCAATTGCATAGAAAAAGAGTAATCATCTATTACATAAAGGTCTTTGAATTCATATGGTAAAGAATATTTTTCGTAGTTAAACCCCTCAGCATGAAGTGTTGAAGCGCTAATGTCATCTGTCAATGAAAGTGCAAGTAGCTTAGCGTAACCAGCATTCAAATTTTCATCGCTATAAGAACTACATATATAAATTGTTGAAAGTGATAATAATATTTTTAAGTATGGTACTTTCATTACATATTCCTGTCAGTGAGTAGTCAAGTAATACAATTAATAAGATAGATATTGTTATATTTCTCTGTTCTATATGTTTGTATTAGTTTAATTGATATATTGAAAAGTTAAAATACTAGCGGATAAATTAAACGGATAACGGGTAATTTACTCGAAGCTGTTATGATAGAAACCACTTATGTACAGGGGGATTCAGTCAATAGACGTAATGATAGACTTATCATTGATTAGCGTTGATGAATAGTAATGGTAAGTGAAAATAACTATTTAATAATCAGTTTTGCTATCGGTCATGTATTTTTTGACTCTGTTCACTTCAAAATATTTGGATCATATCAACAAAGGTGGGCAGTTGTCTTTTCAGGTTATGTCGCTTACTCTGGATTAACGTTAGGTTTTTAAGAAGAGCTATTTATGATGAATATCCAATCTGACCACAACAGCTTTTTTATTTTATCTGATGATAAGCAAACTCGTCTCGCAGAGATAACCTTTGTATATACAGGAGACGAATTAGCGATTATTGATCACACATTGGTTGATGAAAGCTTAAAAGGACAGGGGATCGCAAAATTGCTTGTTGCTAAAGTCGTAGAGCGTATGAGAAAAGAAAGGCGCAAAGTTATCCCGCTGTGCCCGTTTGCGAAAGCGATATTTGATAGAACTCCTGAATATAATGATATTCGACAATAATATTCTTTAATGACCGATGAGGTAGTCATGACTATTGAATCCAATGATAAGAAAACAGAATTGCAGTTGATTACAGCACGTTCCAAAGATGTTGGGGGCATCCCTGTCGCTCGGGTTTTACCTACAAGAGAACGTAGGTTAATTGGCGCATGGTGTTTTCTTGATCATGCAGGTCCTACTGTTTTTAAAGGGAATTCCGAAGGAATGAAGGTGGCTCCTCATCCTCATACTGGCTTACAAACTTTCACTTGGATGATAGAAGGGGAAGTATTACACCGCGATAGCTTAGGTTATGAGCAAGTTATTCGGCCGCGGCAAGTTAATTTAATGACAGCAGGATATGGGATCAGCCATTCAGAAGACACTTATGGAGCAAACCATAAACTCCATGCAGTGCAGTTATGGATAGCATTGCCGGAAGCCGTTAAAGATACAATACCTCGTTTTGATCATTATCCTATTTTACCGAATTGGCTTGAAGGGCAAACCCAATTCCACTTGTTAGTGGGTGAATACGGGGCTTATAAAGCGCCGACGTTGAGCTTTTCTCCTTTAGTTGGGGTCGATATTATTGCTCAAAAAAGTGTTGAACATAGCTTAACGTTACAGTCTGAATTTGAATACGGTATTTTTGTTATTGAAGGAGCTGTGATTGTTGATGGGCAACACGTAGGTACGAATCAATTAGTGTATTTAGGCAAAAACAATTCTGAAGTTGTTGTGCGGTTTGCTTCAAATAGCCACATCTTATTACTTGGGGGCGAACCTTTAAATGAAACTATATTAATGTGGTGGAATTTTATTGGGCGTACTAAAGCTGAAATTATCGAGGCTGTTGAGGCGTGGAACCAAGGTCATCCTCGTTTTGGCCAAGTATTTAATGATGATCGCAGCCCAACACCGTCCCCATTAATGCCTTGAACGGTATTTATGTTTCCTAATTGAGTGGATAGATGTTTAATTTAAAAGCACTATCATATTGAGTAAGTTTCGAATTTTTATTCAATCATGGAACTGATTACTTTAACTGTTCTTGATAGTACTTAATTTTATTATTTAAACTATCTAGGTGGTCATTCAATATTAGTATCTGTTGTTCTAGACTCGTATAATGTTCTGTGAGTAAATTCATTCTATCTAACGTTGTGGATGCGCCTATCTCCCTTAATTTCGCGTATTCTTTAATTTTTTTTAAAGGCATCCCTGTTTCCTTTAAACGAATAATAAATTTAATCCATTCAATATCAGTTTCTGAGTAAAATCGATGGTTATTACTTTGCCTTGAAGGTGCCAAGATACCTTCTTTTTCATAATATCTAAGCGTATAAATGCTAAAGCCAGTTAATTGCGAAAATTGGCTAATTGAATAATTCATATGTACCTACTATCGAAAAAAATACTTGACCTAGAGTAAGCTCTATCTTTTAGCCTTTCAATACATTTTGTAAATGAGAGGTCATTATGAAAAATCACCATTATGCTGTTATTACAGGAGCTAGCTCCGGAATAGGGCGAGCTATAGCACTCGCATTTGCTAAACGAGGCTTTAATATTATTGCAATAGCGAGGCGGGGATTTTTGCTTGAAGAGTTAAAAACGGAACTAAAAACGTTACACCCAAACATTGATATAGTCACAAAAATATGTGATTTATCGAGTGTTGAAAATGCGAGTTTACTCTATGGCGAGTTAAGCCCGTTTGACATTGATGTATGGGTAAATAATGCGGGTATTGGTTATTATGGTGAAGCTGCCAAACAATCACTTGAAGATGTAAATACGTTATTAAATTTAAACATTAATACATTAGCAATGCTTTCATTGATGTATGTCCGTGATAACCATAATTTAGAAAATAAGCAGCTCATTAATGTTAGTTCAGCTGGAGGATATACTATCGTACCAACTGCGGTGACGTATTGTGGCTCAAAATTTTTTGTTAGCGCTTTTACAGAAGGGCTTGCCCATGAATTATTAAACGCGGGAGCACAATTAAAAGTCAAGTTATTAGCACCAGCCGCAACAAAAACAGAATTCGGCAAAGTCGCCAATAATCTAGCACATTATGATTATGACCAAGTTTTTGGGACTTATCATTCAAGCAATGAGTTAGCTGATTTTTTTATGCAATTATATGATTCAGAAAATGTTATTGGTTATGTTGATAGAGACAGTTTCAGTTTTAAATTACTTGATAATAGGATGCCTTATGCCAATAACAGCAAATCTAACCAAAAGTTATAGGATTATGAGTATGAATCCTTAAACAAGATAATAATCATTATATGGGTATTAATGGTGGATAATCCCCGATTGTGGCATGAGGTATTCACAGAATATAGCTATTTTCGAAATGGCCTAATTACTTGAAAATAGAGATTTTGAATTAGCTAATTGGCTGCTACCTTGTGCCATTTAAGCCAGTATAATTTGGTAATACTATCATGAGTATTATCTATATTGTTTTTTTAATAGTAAATATGGGCATATTGATAAATAATTGGTTTTACCCAACTATTGTTGCACATCTTGGTGGTGTTAATTCAATGTGTTAACTAATTTGAAGTTAAAACGTAGGTGATGGTGCTTCTACATGATGATACTCTTGAGTGAACAACTAATGGTTGTGGGGGGCAGGGAATTTAAACCGGGCCGACCCTTGTACGTGAACTGAATTATTACAGTAGGGTGTTGATGCTATCTGCTCTGATCATATTGATGTAACACCGCTGGATTTTAGCTCAATGACGTAAGTAACTGAGTTTTCCATTAATAAATTACTGGTTAATCAAACAGCTGAACAATTGAACAATTGTCTATTAAAGTGAGCTTGATTTATCTCAGCAGTATATTCTTACAATATGAATGTTTAGCTTAAGGATAATAATGTTTATACTGAGCTAAATTATACACATTGAAGAAATAAGGGATGATATGAAAAGAGTAGGAATTTTGCTCACGGCTTTAGTTGTGTTATCAGGCTGTCAGACTTCTAATTCAACGTTAGTTTACGAATGTAATATTGACCAATCGATTAATCAGATTTCTAGAGATAGAAATGGTTTTTTTGCTTTTCCGACTGCGGCTCCGACAGTTAAAGTGTTTTCTTACAATGGCGCATTCAATATTCGTGATTTTGAAGCCGGTGAATATGCAGGCTATAAACTGGAAAAAAGCCAACAACAACAGCAAATAAAGACCGTTAAAGATTTTAAAGTCATTGTTAATAAAGGTGATTATTACCACGATAGCGGGAAAATTATTGAGATCTTCTCCCCAAAACAAAAAACAATTAGTTTATTTTTAATTGATCAGAAAACAGGGAAAACGGATTCGCTGCAATTTTTAACCGATTGTGAAAAAAAATATATAGAAATAAAAAATCGACCTCAGCATGATGACCATGATTCCTCCCCTGAATATGATAAAAATGACCCTGTTGTTAATGGTTAAGTGTGATTAAGGCATGAACATGATTGTTTAATTTGTATTAACATACAGATTGAATAGAGTATAAAGCAGCCATTTTCATAGGGGATATATAATGACTATTTCGGCAAGAAACCAACTTTCAGGTGTTGTTGCATCTATTGGTGTTGGTGCTGTCAATGATGAAATTATTTTGGATTTAGCGAGTGGGGAAAGCATTACTGCGGTTATTACTAAAAATAGTACCGCACAGCTAGGTCTAGAAAAAGGGAAACCTGTAATTGCGGTTATTAAAGCGCCTTGGGTCGTCCTTGTTTCTGATGAGAATGAATATAATTTCTCTGCTCGTAACCAATTTAATGGCAGTGTCGAGTCTATTGAAAAGGGCAGTGTGAATTCAGTGGTCAATTTAAGAACAAAAGCAGGTACTTTGTTATCTGCGGTGGTGACAAACAATAGTACCTCTGAGATGGGGTTAATGGTGAATAGCCCTGTGACTGCTATTATTAAAGCATCAAGTATTATTCTTGCAACGAAAAAATAAGTGTTTGATAAACTATTTATCAAAAGATGATTAAGGGGGTAAATAGAAATGATATTTACCGCCTTTTTTATTTAAGGTAAATGCCATCTAATTCCCAGTGATGTGTCAGTTCCCTTATAATGATTAAGAAAGCAGTAAACGAGGTGTCTGTTGGTAAAGTTGTTGAGTTAATAGGGCTACCATTGATGACATTAACCAACTCGTTAAATGCACTTTCAATCTGCTGGGTAGTTAAAAAATATTCTGTATTACCAGTGTGTTGCCAAATGGCCTTTAGTTTATTATCTCTATTAATCAGAACAGGGTTATTTATAGAGAGTTGCTTTCTAGCAGGAATGACCGTGTTTTCAATTAATTCAATGGCTATTTCTGCTTCATAAGGTGTTATTGGTGAGTGTTGAAATTTAAACCCATTAATACTGTCGCTACCAATAGGTAAGGTAATTTTATTGGATAGAAAAGAGAGATTGGTTTCTTGAGGCGTAATTTCTAATTGAACCGCATTCATTATGAAACCCCCAGTGAATACTGTATGTCTAGTTATGCTACACCGATTATTTCAAACTGTAAAAACATTTAAATATTCTAGATAATATATTTGAGCTTAGTCATTTTAGCCAATTAACAGTAAGTTATAATAAAAAATTAGATATTGATATTTTAATAAAAGGATAGATTTTATGGTGACAATTATATATGCACACCCTTGGAAAGGGAGCTTCTGCCAGTTTTTACTTGATAATATAACGAAAGGGTTAACCGAAAAAAAGAAAGATTATCAGGTAATTGACCTGCATAGAGATAAGTTTAACCCTGTGTTAACAGAAGAAGAGCTCGCACTTTATTCCACCGGTAACTATATTGATCCTTTAGTTGGAAAATACCAAGAAATGTTGAAAAATAGCTCACAAGTTATTGTCATATTTCCTGTTTGGTGGATGGGAATGCCTGCAATTTTAAAAGGCTTTTTTGATAAAGTAATGCTTAACGGTTTTGCTTGGTATTATAACGAACAGCAGAAAAAATTATTACCTTTGCTAGACATCCCCAAAACTACTGTTGTCACGACATCAGAAGAAGCCACAAAATTTATTATTAAAGAGGGAGACCCTGTTAGTGATGCTATTTTTCATTGTATGACAGCGGTAGGTTTAAAAAATAGTAAATGGATGAATTGTGACTATATAACTCAGGGAGGAAATGAACACCGCATGGCGTTTATAAATACAGTATTGAACGAAGTTTAATTGTTTTAATATTAAATTTATTTATACTTTAATTCTATATAACGTGATTAAGTCTATTATCACGTTATGTTTTAAGGTTACGCAAATTCTGTAATAAAATAAAATATAATTTTGTTTTATTTGTAATTGTTTATCTTTAAGAATAAATAATGAAATTATGTGATAAATTAATTACTTTATCATTCATGATAGGGCGGTTTTATGTCTGAAGTTAGGATCATTGCAACGGTAATAGCAAAAGAAAACGAAGTTGCTTATGTTAGAGCCGCGGCAGAGTCAATTGTTAAGTCGAGCCATCAGGAAGAAGGTTGCCTTCAATATGAATTGCATCAGCTTCATGACAACTCTAATACATTTGTTTTCTTTGAGGTATGGCAGAGTCAAAAAGCCGTTGATAAGCATAATAATACACCGCACTTTAACGAGTTCATTAGTCAGGTAAAAGATAGGGTCGAACTGTTAGATGTGAAATTGATGAGTAAAATTGCCTAGGAGCACTATTATTTGCTATTTATCTTGAAAAGTAACATTTTAATAGTCTCACTGTAACTAAGTTCAGCAGTGTGGATGGCTTCAGGTGTGAATGAGGGAGCTTGATTTTTAGGGGATACTGATAGCGCTTCTCCATGAGTATAATCTATTAGGATATGCCCCCATTTCGTTGCTTCTATTTGAGATAAACCAAGTTTCATTAATTGTTGGGTGAGTATTTCGGTGATCCTTTTGGCTTGTTCTGGAAAAGCATTTGGGGAACTGAAAATAGCTAAGGTGATTTGCGGATAAAGGGTCACTTTTTGCCTGTAATGCAGTAATAGCGACTCGATTTGTTGGTAAAGGTCAGGCAAGTCAGGCAATTGAATATCTTGATAAAGCCTATTGGCAATAGCTTGTATTAAGGCATCTTTATCTGAAAAGTAATGATAGAGCGCCATCGGGTTGACGTTTATCTTTTTGGCCAGCATGCGCATAGATAGGTTATCAACCTTATTATCATCTAACATTTCAATAGCTTTAGTCACTATCAACTCTAAAGAGATAGTTTGCTGGTTAGCTGGCGGGCGGCCAGGCTTTTTATCTTTCACTTTAAAACCTCATATTTAGATTGCACAAAGCCGGAAGGGAAACTGCGTGTATGCAGGTGGTTGAGTAAAATATCGTGATTGAGGTCTCCAAATAATGGGCGCCCGCTCCCAAGTAGAATGGGGAGTTTAGTTATAATTAGGTCGCTAATCATACCCCTTTTTAAAAATGATTGAACCACTTGCCCTCCATCGATATAGACGTGTTGGCATCCTTCTAATTCCAGCATTTTCATCACATTTTCAGGGGATTGATCACTAAAACGAACTTTCCCCACTAAATGTTCAGGCACGGCTTGGTTGGTTAATGTAGAAGAAAGTACGACAACCGGAAGATTGTAAACCCAAGGTGTGATATGACTTAGTGTTTCGAAGGTGCCGCTTCCCATCACAATTGCATCTATTTGATTGATAAATTGGTCATAGCCATGATCCTCATTAGAAGTATCAATGCACCCAAGCCAATCTATTTGCCCATCTTTACGTGCGATGTAGCCATCTAAACTAGTGGCAATAAATACATGCCCCGTAATCATATTTGTTTCCCATTAATTAATTATACGGTGTATAATAATTGGTTCTATGGTGCAAGTCTAGTGGGTAAAATGCTTTTTAGGGGATGGGCTAAATTGACAAAATTTTTGCTGCTTATAAAATAGCGGAGATTGGTCATTAGACTCGTAAGCGTTTACGTTAACCAACGCATATAACTTTTGGTCACACGAATAGTTATATGCTTATGTGTGCCAGTAACCTTGAAGTTTTTTATGCCAAATCAAAGTCGTAATTATGTATTAGGTATTCCCAAATTACCTGCTCGTGCGATGATCTTTCTAGTTCCTTTCTTTTTATCCCTTGTAATGAGTGGGATCGTTTCCCTTATTAGTACTGTTAGAGCGCTAGGTTTTACTTCGGAAGTTTTCCCATCTTGGGTTAGCTCTTGGGGGATTTCTTGGATGATTGCCTTTCCAACGGTGTTCTTTGTATTACCTATCGCGAGACGAATCTCATTAATGTTAGTTAAATCCTCCTAAAAGCATGTGTTTTTTTCATACAGTCAGTTGCTATTATAGAAGGGAAATCAGTAGCGCTAATTTTGAATGGGGTCTTATGTCGATAAAAATTATTGGTTTGTTTTTTATCACTGCACTAGCTGAAATTGCAGGCTGTTATTTCCCTTATCTCTGGATGAAAAAACAGGGAGGGCCTTGGCTATTAATCCCTACAGCCTTAAGTTTGATGCTATTTGTCTGGTTATTGACATTACATCCAGAAGCCAGTGGCCGAATTTATGCATCTTACGGTGGGATATATATTGTCACAGCGTTAGTATGGCTAAAAGTTGTCGATGGGGTCGCACTTTCGGTAACTGACTGGGTTGGGGCTTTCGTTGTGCTTGTTGGCGCTGGTATCATTATTAGTGGCTGGGAGTAAAAAACAGATTATTATTTAGATAAAGTAATATCCCAAAAGAACGTCATTATTATTTCGCAAGTGAGTTCTCAATGAATTCACTTTTTCCATATTTAAACTATAAGCCTGCAAGAACCATAGATAGCCTAGTGCTGTTACCTCAAAAATACAGATAAGGTTGTCGTAAAACTGAGTTTTATTTTTATCTGGTGGCTTATTTATAAGACGGTTATTTTTTTGTTTATTATTATTATTTAAGTATCTGTGGTGATGTTCGGTATTTTTTATCATTATTGTTTCATATTAGAACAATTAAATATTGGTTTTGTAAAAAGCTAGACTAAGCTTGAGGGTTTTTTGTAATTAATTGATTTTAAAGCATGTTAAATGATTCATGCTTATTTTTGTCAATGTTTTTTCCACCAGTTTTATATGGTGATATTTTATTTTTCATGAAATTAAATAAATTTGATTTTTGAACAGCTGTGATGTATTTCCTGAATTAATTTTCTTCTATTTTTATTTGTATTTTTTAAAATGCCAATGAAATGTATTTAACTAAAATATTTCAAAAAGTAACATTTGATCTAAGTCAATTTAACAATAATTACTCTATTGGTAGTATTTGTAATTGATGTTTAACTACTCAGTTAATATTAATTAAACTTTTATTTTCACTTTCATTGATTTTAGGCAATATCTAATCATATTAGGCTGCTATTCTCTCACCGATTTATACAAAAAATATAAAGAGGTTAGCAATGAACGTTAGTCGCAGAAAGTTTTTTAAAATCTGCGCTGGCGGGATGGCAGGTACAACTGTAGCTGCGTTAGGTTTTATGCCTGGAATGGCAATAGCTAATGTACGTGAATATAAATTACTACGCTCTAAAGAGACGCGTAACACTTGTACTTACTGTTCTGTCGGTTGTGGATTACTAATATATAGCATGGGCGATGGTGCCATGAATGCTAAGTCCGCGATATTCCATGTGGAAGGTGACTCCGACCACCCTGTAAACCGTGGTGCTTTATGCCCTAAAGGGGCTGGCCTGCTTGACTATATCCAGAGCGAAAATCGTTTACGTTATCCTGAATATAGAGCACCAGGCTCTGATAAATGGCAACGCATTAGCTGGGATGATGCTTTCACACGTATTGCCCGTTTAATGAAAGATGACCGCGATGCAAATTTCATTGAGAAAAACGCTGAGGGAACAACCGTAAACCGTTGGTTATCAACAGGGATGCTTTGTGCATCTGCTGCAAGTAACGAAACAGGAATGTTGACCCAAAAATTCGCGAGATCGCTAGGTATGCTGGCGGTTGATAACCAAGCACGTGTCTGACACGGACCAACGGTAGCAAGTCTTGCTCCAACATTTGGTCGCGGTGCGATGACCAACCACTGGGTTGATATCAAAAATGCCGATGTTGTCGTCGTAATGGGCGGTAACGCTGCGGAAGCACACCCTGTTGGGTTCCGCTGGGCAATTGAAGCGAAAAATAATAACAATGCAACACTGATTGTGGTCGACCCGCGTTTTACGCGTACGGCATCAGTGGCAGACCATTATGTTCCGATTCGTTCGGGTACCGATATTACATTCTTATCGGGCGTCTTGTTGTACCTGATTGAAAATAACAAAATAAACGCTGAATACGTTCAAAACTATACTAATGCGTCATTAATTGTTCGAGATGATTTTGACTTTGATGATGGCCTCTTTAGTGGCTATAACGCAGATACACGTAGTTATGATAAAACCAGCTGGAACTACAAATTTGATGAAAATGGTCATGCGTTACGCGATGACACATTACAAGACCCTCGTTGTGTGTGGAATCTGCTTCACAAGCACGTGTCACGCTATACACCTGAAATTGTTGAGCAAATTTGTGGTACATCAAAGGCTGATTTCTTAAAAGTCTGTGAAATCTTAGCAACCACGAGTGCTTCAGATAAAGCAGGAACTTTCTTATACGCCTTAGGTTGGACACAACATACGGTTGGTGCGCAAAATATTCGTACCATGGCAATGATCCAGTTACTACTTGGTAACATGGGGGTTGCTGGCGGTGGTGTTAATGCCTTACGTGGCCACTCAAATATTCAAGGTTTAACTGATCTAGGGTTATTATCGACCAGTCTGCCCGGCTATTTGACGTTGCCTTCAGAAAAACACCTGAATATTGATAGCTATCTGTCTGCTAATACACCAAAAGCAACCTTACCAAATCAAGTTAACTTTTGGAGTAACTACCCGAAATTCTTCGTCAGTTTAATGAAGTCTTTCTATGGTGATTCTGCACAAGCTGATAACCAATGGGGCTATGATTGGTTACCTAAATGGGACCAAGCTTATGATGTAATGAAGTATTTTGACATGATGAGCCGTAATGAGGTCACGGGTTATATTTGTCAAGGATTTAACCCTGTAGCGTCATTCCCAGATAAAAACAAAGTTGTTAGCTGCCTCAGTAAGTTGAAATATTTGATTGTTGTCGACCCGTTAGTCACTGAAACTGCTAATTTCTGGCAAAACCACGGTGAAATGAATGATGTCGATACAGCTTCGATTCAAACTGAAGTTTTCCGTCTACCATCAACGTGTTTTGCAGAAGAAGATGGCTCTATCGCGAACTCTGGTCGTTGGTTGCAATGGCACTGGCAGGCAGCGGATGCTCCAGGTGAAGCGCGTAATGATGGCCAAATCTTGACAGGAATTTTATACAAAATTCGTGAGTTGTATGAAAAAGAAGGCGGTCAAGGCCAAGATCCTCTGATGCAGATGAAATGGAATTATAAACAGCAATTCCACCCTGAATCAGAAGAAGTGGCAAAAGAAAATAACGGAGTTGCACTGGCTGATCTGTACGATGCCGACGGCAATTTACAAGCGAAAAAAGGTGAACTTCTTAGCTCATTTGCCTTATTACGTGCTGACGGTACAACAGCATCTTCTTGCTGGATATACACGGGCAGTTGGACTGAAAAAGGCAACCAGATGGCGAATCGCGACAATAGTGACCCGTCTGGCATTGGTAACACATTAGGTTGGGCATGGGCGTGGCCGTTGAATCGTCGCGTTATTTATAACCGAGCATCTTGTGATACTAAAGGTAAGCCGTGGAATAAAGACCGTGTGCTAATTGAATGGAATGGCAAAAAATGGGTCGGTAATGATATTCCTGACTTTAATGCATCTGCACCAGAAGTCGGAACAGGTCCATTCATTATGCAACCAGAAGGGTTAGGGCGTTTATTTGCTATCGATAAGATGGCAGAAGGGCCATTCCCTGAGCACTATGAGCCTTTTGAAACGCCTCTTGGTACTAACCCATTACACCCGAATGTGGTTTCTAACCCTGCGGCACGGATCTTTGATGAGGACAAAAAACGTCTTGGCGACCACAAAGATTTTCCTTATGTCGGCACCACTTATCGTTTAACAGAGCACTTCCACACATGGACTAAGCATGCTCGCTTGAATGCGATTGCTCAGCCAGAGCAATTTGTTGAAATCAGCGAAACATTAGCGAAAGCCAAAGGAATTGCGTTAGGCGATAAGGTCAAAGTCAGTAGTAAACGTGGTTTTATCAAAGCCGTTGCGGTGGTAACGCCGAGATTACAAACCCTGATGGTGGACGGTAAACCAATTGAAACCGTTGGGTTACCTATTCACTGGGGTTTTGAAGGGGCTACGCAAAAAGGTTTTATCACCAATACGTTGACGCCATCTGTGGGGGACGCTAACTCTCAAACACCTGAGTATAAAGCGTTTTTAGTTAACATTGAGAAGGCGTAAGGGAGGGAACTATGTCCATGCAATCTCAAGACATTATTAAGCGTTCCGCGACCAATAGTATTACGCCTCCACCACAGGCGCGTGACGATAAATTTGAAGTTTGTAAGCTCATTGATGTGTCATCCTGTATAGGCTGTAAAGCTTGTCAGGTGGCATGTTCTGAATGGAATGATATTCGCGATGAAGTCGGGCATTGCGTTGGGGTTTATGATAACCCAACCGATCTTAGTGCAAAATCGTGGACGGTGATGCGTTTTAGTGAAACAAGCGAAAACGGTAAGCTAGAATGGCTAATCCGTAAAGATGGTTGTATGCACTGTGCAGACCCGGGTTGCCTAAAATCGTGCCCATCTGCGGGAGCGATCATTCAGTATTCAAATGGGATTGTTGATTTCCAATCGGAGCACTGTATTGGTTGTGGCTATTGTATTGCGGGTTGTCCTTTTAATGTACCACGCTTAAATCCTAAAGATAATCGTGTGTATAAATGTACTTTATGTGTTGATAGAGTTTCTGTCGGTCAAGAACCCGCTTGTGTGAAAACTTGCCCAACAGGTGCTATTCGCTTTGGTACGAAGAGGGAAATGCTGGAATACGGCGAAGAGCGTGTCACGAAATTAAAAAATCGAGGATATGCGCAAGCGGGGATTTACGATCCTGAAGGCGTGGGGGGAACTCACGTTGTTTATGTTCTTCATCATGCTGATAAACCGCAACTTTATCATGACTTACCGAAAGACCCACAAATTGATACTCCAATCAATCTGTGGCAGAGCGTCTTGAAACCACTTTCTGTTGCGGGCTTTATAGCCACCTTTGCAGGGTTAATTTTCCACTATGTGGGAATTGGACCGAACAAAGAAGTGAGTGATGATGAGGAGAAAGATGACCATGAGTAAAAAAAGCAAAATGATTGTGCGGACAAAGTTTATTGACCGCGCCTGTCACTGGACTGTTGTCATCAGCTTCTTTTTGGTTGCTTTGTCTGGTATCGCCTTATTTTTCCCAACACTGAAATGGTTGACGGAAACCTTTGGTACTCCACAAATGGGAAGAATTTTACACCCATTCTTTGGTGTACTGATATTCGTCGTATTGATGTTCATGTTTGTTCGTTTTGTGAAACACAATATTCCGGATAAGAAAGACCTTCCATGGATTAAAAATATTGTTGAAGTTCTCAAAGGTAATGAACATGAGGTGGCGGATGTAGGTAAGTATAATGCGGGGCAAAAAATGATGTTCTGGAGTATCATGAGTATGATTTTCGTACTACTGATCACTGGGATTATCATGTGGCGTCCTTATTTTGCTCATCTATTTCCTATGTGGATGGTTCGTTGGAGTATTTTGATCCACGCACTTTCCGCTATTATTCTAATCCACGCGATTCTAATCCATATGTATATGGCATTTTGGGTGAAAGGCTCAATTAATGGCATGATAGAAGGTAAGGTTAGCCGTCGCTGGGCGAGAAAACACCACCCTCGCTGGTATCGTGATGTTGAGGCGAAAGAAGCCAAAGCTGAAGCTGAAGGCAAAAAGTAATTTATTGTTAGATTAAGTCACATCAAGCCACCACTTTGTTTATACATTGTGGTGGCTTTTTTATTGGTTTTACCATGTTATTTATAGTTAAAATTAAATTCATGTAAAACCATTAGGTTGCAAGATGGCAAAATTTTAGTAAGGTAAAAATCGTCATATGACAAAGTGACTTGCCACCAATGATAACGAGAAAATATATGAGTATACAATCTGTTAGGGCATTTTTAGCGCAACATGCCCCCGATATTGACATTATAGAAACTGACACCCCAACAGCAACAGTGCAACAAGCGGCAATAGTACATAATGTTGAAGCAAACCAAATCGCAAAAACACTGTCACTTAAACTTAAAAATGAGGTCGTTTTAGTCGTGTGTGCAGGGGAAGCGCGGCTTGATAACCAAAAAGTAAAACAAGTATTGGGGGCAAAAGCGAGAATGTTACGAGCGGATGAGGTTGTAGACTCCACAAGCCATCCGGTTGGCGGTGTTTGCCCGTTTGGCTTGCCCCGAGACCTAGTTATTTACTGTGATATTTCACTACAACAATATAGCGAAGTGCTACCCGCTGCAGGGTCAGTGAATAGTGCTATACGTATTTCACCAACTCGTCTGTTAGAACTTGTCAAAGCATCATGGGTTGATATTTGCCAGTAATCAATCGTGAGCTGTTATGCGGTAAAGTACATGTTCTTGTAGCCAATGGCCATCAGGTAAGGCTGGGTGATAAAAATTATTTGGTTGTTTTATCATGCCTAGTCTTTTCATTACCAATTCTGATGGTGTATTAGGTACCGCAGTAAATGCAACTAGTTCGGCAATCTGTAATTGTTCGAAAGCTAATTGGATCACCGCTTTTGCCCCTTCAGTTGCCAAGCCTTGATGCCAGAATTCAGGTAATAAACGCCAACCTATCTCAATACAGGGAGAAAAAGGCAATGTTTTAGCCGGGGTGTTTAAACCAATAAACCCAATGAATTCATTGGTAGACTTCAATTCAACAGCCCATAACCCCCAGCCCCCTTGTTGGGAAAACTTATCGATGATTGTGGCCAGCATTTCGGTACTTTGCTGCTCGCTTAGCACTGAAGGGAAATAACGCATCACCTCTGGGTGGCTGTTCATCAGTGTAAATGGCAGTTTATCTTTTTCTTGCCACATTCTTAGGAGTAAGCGAGGGGTTTCTAACTCAATAATTTTCATGGTTATTGTGCCACAGGGTTAAGGCGCATATGTAGAATAGGATATGGGTTTCCTTCTCCATCTAATTCAGAACGAGCATATTGTGTAAAACCCATATGCTGATAAAAACCAATGGCTTGAGGGTTTTGTTCGTTAACGTCTAGCTCTGTAATACCCAGAGTGTCAATTGCATATTGCAGTAGCTTTTTCCCCGTACCTTGGCCTCTGTTTTCTGGCGAAATAAACAGCATTTCGAGACGATGCTCATCACAGCCCAGAAAACCAATCATATTGCCTAGGTCATCAAATGTGACAAATACAGCTAAATTAGGTAAGTAAATGTCTTTAATTGCCACTTTTAATTCAGCAATTTTTTCTTCGGGTAAAAAGTGATGTGTGGCTCTAACAGATGACTCCCAAACACGAATAATTTCATTATCGTGTGCACGTGTGGCGGTTTGGACTATCATTATATTTACTCCTTATATTTATGGGGTGATCTTAATTATCCAATATGGTATGTCAATGACCTTTTTAATTTTGGTTAAGGTTGTTTTTGAGATATTTATCGCAGAAAAAAAAGCTAACTAATTCATTATTAGATGAGTCGTAATATTGGGCGTGAAGTCTGGGCGTCTGACTTTTTTATAGGGTACTTTTTCATTTTTTGATTGGATCTTAGGGGTATATTTAATGAAATATAAATTGCTAACATTCTGTTTATCTGCCGCATTATTCACACCTATCGCGCCAGCGCTAGCCAATACAGACAACCAAACTGATATGGTTTTAGACCAAGTTTTAGTGCTTAGTCGCCATAACTTACGAACACCAATTGTTAACACAGGCGTTCTTACTGAGATTACCGATAAAAAATGGCCTGCTTGGGATGCACATAGTGGTTATCTCACCACCAAAGGTGGGGCTTTAGAAGTGTATATGGGGCATTATTTTCGGGAATGGATAGACCAAAACAAATTATTAGCGGATGAGCTATGCCCAACCAGCAGTGAGGATATTTACCTTTATACTAACAGCCTACAAAGAACCATAGCGACAGCTCAATTTTTCGCTGCGGGTGCTTTCCCCGGTTGTAAAGTGAATATCCACCACCAACCTGAAATTGGTAAAATGGACCCCGTATTTAACCCTATTATTACCAACGGAAGCCCAGAGTTCAAACAAAAAGCACTCTCAGCAATGGATGATTATTTGAATGGTTTATCGCTGAAAGCCGGCTATGAAGAGCTTGATACCGTTTTGAACATTAAAGATTCCCAGAAATGTAAAACGGATAAATTATGTAATTTAAATAGCCAGAAAAATAGTTTTATTATTGAAGAAAATAAAGAGCCAGGGGTTAGCGGTCCATTAAAAATGGCCAATTCAGCTGTAGATGCTATCGACCTGCAATATTATGAAGGTTTCCCTGCTGATGAAGTCGCTTGGGGCATGGTCAATTCGCCAGAAAAATGGCAAAAATTAAACACATTAAAAAATGCTTATCAAGAGACGCTGTTTACACCAAAATTGATTGCTAAGAATGTTGCACACCCAATATTAAATTACATTGATAAAGGTTTTGTGTCAGTTGATAAGGGCGAAACTGCAAAATTTATTTTCTTAGTCGGACACGATTCAAATATTGCGTCGTTGATGTCAGCGATGGATTTTAAACCTTATCAATTACCTCAGCAGTATGAACATACGCCGATTGGTGGGAAATTAGTCTTTCAGCGTTGGACTGATAAACAGGCTAATAAAGATTTTATGAAAGTAGAATATGTTTATCAAACGGCTGATCAACTGAGAGATAATGCTTACTTGTCTCTGCAAACACCACCACAACATGTCACGTTGGAGCTAAAAGGTTGCCCTATTGATAAAAATGGATATTGCTCATGGGAAGACTTCCAAAAAGTCATGGCAATGGCACTAGAGCAATAATGGGTTAATTGCTATGCTAATAGCCCATTCTATTGAGTGGGCTATTGTTTTAATATGATATTTAAATTATGTTCAAAACCGCTAATCAATTTTTCGCTGACTGTATAATATGAGTAATAACTAGGTAACTATGTTGATAGAGTTTCGTAAGTTAAGTCAAATCTGCACCGCAGATATCATTGCATTGAATACCCATCCATTAGTTTTAAAACATATGCCACTGGGTAATAACCAATTTGATGAGGCATTTTGTCGCGATTGGGTTGCTGGCAAAGAGCAACATTGGGGTCAACATGGCTATGGTGTGTGGGCAATCATGATTGATGAGCAATTTGCAGGGTGGGGTGGTTTACAAAATGAAGCCGGTGATGCGGATTTGGCTTTAGTGTTACATCCTGATTTCTGGGGAGCAGGGAAATGCTTAGTGGAGCGCATGATAAATAAAGCATTTACGTCACTTAATGTTGACTCTGTAACGATCCACTTACCTTTAACTCGCTTGAAATTATCAGCAATTTTGCGCTATGGTTTTGTTGAAGAGGCACTCGTAGATTTTGATGGGGTACCCTTCAAGCGTTTTCGCTTAAATAAAAGCTAAGTAAATGACATAAAAAAATCCCTGCTATAAAAGCAGGGAGTGAAAAAAATCACGAAAATGTTTATGAGTCTTTAATGTACCCTAAATAGGTCTTAAATAGTCTGATAAAGTGTATGCCTTTATTGTTTTTTGTAACAATCATTAAAGCTAAACTTTTCATTTGTAAAATGAGCTGACCTAGCTATATATATATTATTAGTCTTTATTATCGGACGACTAATACGCTTGTCTTAGCATAACGCACTACAGATGCGGCATTAGAGCCTAATAAGTAGGTTGACATACTCGGACGACGTGAGCCGAGTAAAATAATATCAGCGTTGATATCTTCAGCAACGGCAATAATTTCATCTTTAACAGAGCCAATAGTCGCTTTTGCATGCACTTTATCTGCAGGAACCGAGAACAATTTAATTTTTTCTTTCAATTCAGCAAGGATAAGCTCAGCTTGTTTTGCGTCATCTGGAAAATCACCTGGTAAAATGGTGCCACCATAACGTAAATAGTTAGAGATTGGTGCAGTTACAGCAAGAAAGTGTACCGTCGCATTATTTAATTTCTGTAGCGAATTAACATGGGGTACTAATAGGTTGGTGAGTGCGTCTTCGGTTACATCGATCGGAACTAAAATTGTATTGTACATATATTCTCCTTTTTTCTTTTATATTATAAGTTTAGAACATTATCATATATTTTGATATTGATTATCCATAAATTAATAATAACGAATTTTAAAGTTAAAGGTTGTGAGCAAGTAGTCGCAATACATTTTTTATGGGGAAAAGAAAAAGGAAAAGGCTCGGCACCCTCATTTTGAGTATTGAGTTTGCCAAGCCAGAGGGAGTTCGTGAACAGTATAAATTATTTCTTGTTACAGGCTTCTTTCAACCCTGCTTTACAAGCTTGTGCTAGATAATCCGCGGCGGCTTTTTCATCTATCTCAGTGCCTTCACCATTGTTTAGCATTTTACCAATTTGGTATTGGGCAGGTGGGAACTTTTTATCAGCCGATTTTTTAAACCATTCAAAGGCGGTAATATAGTTTTGCTTTACACCAATACCTTGGTAGTAAAATTGCCCCATATAATTTTGAGCTTCAACGTTACCTTTATTAGCTGATTTTTCAAATAAATCCATCGCGGTTTCAAGGTTTTCCTCAACGCCGTTTCCATTTAAATACATATCGCCCAAAAATAGTTGTGCGTCAGAGTTACCTTTATTTGATGCCATAGTTAGCCATTTTTTGGCTTTTCCATAATCTTGTTTGAGTTCATTACCAAGGTAATAGCCGATGCCAAGCATAACTTGTGCTTTAATATCGCCTTTTTGAGCTTCTTGCTCAATTCTTTTAATTGTCTCTTTAGGGACCGCAGCGACGCTATGGTTTATGGAGAAGGTAAATAAAAGAATAAGTGAGAGAATTCTAAGCATAATTTTATATCTTATATGTGTAATGTTCATTTTTATTATCAAAAAGCGATGGTAATCTGTATCTTTTATTGCTGAAAGTTAACAATGCGAAACATCTTTTTAAAGAAAAACCTAGGCTACTACCAATAATACAATAAAGTTAAACTCAATGGATATACGCATTTTTAGGTAATGAATATCTCTGGATACTCTACGACTATAACTAAAAAATATCAATATCTAATGGTAATTACAACTTATTAGAGTATAAAAACAAGGTCTTTTAGTAACGTGATGTGTTTATTGTAACAAGATACTAATAATAATTAAATTGTCTTAATAAGTATGTTTTAACTTAGATGCTAGTAATATATTGTATATATTAGAAGTGGGGAAAGAGGTTAAGTTTATTAAACATATTTAGATTATTATGCCAGAAAGCTGTTATTTTTAACTTAAAAATAGACACTGACAATAATTAAAAGTATTCGAAAGTAATTAACACATAATGAGTGATATATGCGGTATTAAAAAGGCGTAAATAAAAGTAGGTACATCTACGCCTTTTAGCGAAAGAAAAACAAGCCTTTCTTCACGAGGTTAAAGGGTTATTCCCCAAATAGTGGGGTAGGCTTACCGTTGTCATCAATAGCGACGAAATTAAACTGGCCATGGATCACTTCTTCACGACCTTCAGAATACATATCTTCTAAAAAGATAGAGACATTGACTGTTAGACTGGTTCTACCAACTCGAATGACTTTTCCAACGAGTTCTACAATGGTTCCCGAAGGAATTGGATGGGTAAAGTTGATTTTTTCTGTTGAAACGGTGACAAGGCGTTTACGACTAAAACGCGTAGCAGTAATAAAGGAAACTTCATCCATCCAAGCGAGTGCAGTACCACCAAACAAAGTACTATGGTGGTTAGTGGTGGTTGGGAACACGACTTTAGAGACGCGGGAAATTGATTGTTCAATTTTTTGTGCGATGACATCATCAGCAATGGAACTCATGGTTCAGCCTTACAGTTGTTACTTAGTGTATAAATAATGTTAAAAGGTAAGTGTAATACTCATTACAAATAAATTCATCTGTAAATGTGAAGTGAATCGTTCCAGTGACGTTTTTTTTGTTAATGAGAAAAATAATAAGGAAATCTTAAAGACCTATTATTTTATTAATATGCCTTTAAGATTATTGTGAGGTGGGTAACCTCTAATTATCTGAATATTCGGCACTCATACGAATAGCCTTTGCTTTATCCCCGCTTTTGACACAGGAAACAAGAAAAGCTTTCGATTCAGACCAAATGGTGGCTGAAAATTCGCCATCAATATCTTTTTCGATGGTAACTGGGTATGTTTTTACACCGTCGAGCCACTCTATCAGCCCTGATTTGCAGGTAGGAAAGTCATCTTTTGCGATTGAACCATCTAAAGAAGGTACCAATATAGACGGTTTATTATTTGCAGCAATCAGATTTTCTAGCTGTTCAACCGTATAATTTTTTTCACTAAATGCGACAGTACTGACCAGTGCAATAGCTATCCCTAATATTAACTTATTCATAATCACTCCATTTGAATTAAGTCTAGAATGTTAGTGAATAGAATTAGAATAGGCAACAAGAAAACCCTTAAAAAATATAAGGGTTTTCTTGGGGGATAATTAAATATTAGCTAAATCTGTACAGGCTAAATGGCTTAACATCTAACATAGGTTCTTTGCCGAGTAACAGGTCGGCTGTGATTTCTGACGAAACTGGGCTTTCTGTCATACCCCAGCCTGTTGCCGTATTAATTACCAGACCTGGGTACTCTTTGACTTGAGAAATGATAGGGTGCTCATCCGGCGCGATAGCCATTGCACCACTCCATTGGTCAATAAGTTTAGAATCTTTAAAGGCTGGGAATTCAGTTTTTAGTTTCTCAAATGAAGCATTTAATTCTGGTAAGTCTGGTAATGCAGTCATATTTCTGTGTTTTTCGAATGGTGAAACTTCATCCAATCTCCAGCTTGTTGGCTCTGTGAATGAATTAATCAATTGTTCATTCAAGGAAATATGAACAGGGAAATCAGGCATAGATAACAGAGGGATATATTTATAACCGTACACGAAAGAATCTTTAACAACAGGGGCAACGATCACTCGAGGTGACGTTGCGTAGGTGCCATCGGCTTGTTCACGGAAGAAAATATTACCCGGTAAAGCGACGTTACCACCAGGAGCCGTTGCGGAGCCAGAGATCAACTGCTGTGATTGATATGCAGGTAGGGTTGGGACATCAACACCTAGATTTTGCATAAATAGTCTAGACCAAACTCCGCCAGCAACAACAACACGGGAAGTTTTGATTGCCCCTTTTTCAGTCACAACATCAGAAATGACTCCAGCTTGCGTTTCTAAGCCACGCGCTGCACAGTTGGTGTAAATTTTAACCCCAATCTTTTTCGCATAATCAGCCATAACAAAAGCGGCTATTTCTGCATCTAGGCTACCAGAGTCTTCTTCAAAGCCAGCTATTTTCCAGTCTGATTGTGCGCCTTTCAAACGTTGATTTAACTCAGCGCCTTCAATGATACGTGTTTTGAAAGGAATATCTGAACCAACGTTTTTATTTCTACTGTCGATCCACTCTCTGACGTTAACTAAGTCTTCTTCATCGAGGGGAACTTCAACGCGACCTTGTGTGCGATAGCTGGTATCTGCGCCGACTTTAGCATTCATTTCTCTCCAACGTTGTTTAGCAATGTGATGGAGTAAGAATGTTTCATCAGGCATTTTATAGGTAATCACTTGGCCGTAGAAGCGTGAAGACTGCTCCCCAGCGATATTCCCTTTTTCAACTACCACAACATTTAAACCGCGCTCAACAAGGTTTATGGCGGTCATAATTCCTAGAATTCCAGCACCAATAACAACTACGTCAGCCTGCTGCGGTAACGCGCCTTCTGTTCCTTCTACAAAACCATATCTTGGTTTACCGGGAACAAACCTACCCTCACGAGTTAACATTGGAGTTAAAATTCCAGCACCAGCAGCAACGGTAACAACTGCACCACCGATAAGAAATTTTCTTCTAGTAATAGCCATCTTATTGAGTTCCTTGTATTGAATGAGTTTTAACAATTAATCAATGCTTCAATTAGTAATACTTATAATTGTAATTATATTTTTAATAATAATTATAAGTGTAAACTAATTTAATGAATAATTAAAACTATTAATTAAATGTTAAAAAAAATATTTAATTGTTTATTGCAAGGAGGTGGGGAGCCGATACTTTGTACGTCCATTGAGGATGTTATCGGCGAGTTGATTGGATAAAAGGAAAAATAAAATGATTTTTAATTTGTTGATTTATAGGTTAAATATGGATTTTTCCTGTTAGGAATAAAGTGGCTTTACCTGTTAATCTCACGCGATTAGCCGTGAGTTCACAAAGCATAACACCACCTCGCGCTGAAAGTTGTTTACCAACTAACTGCAATTTATTTAACCGATTAGCCCACAATGGTGCTATTGCACAATGTGAGGTACCCGTTACTGGGTCCTCATTGACCCCTTTTGCAGGAGCAAAATAACGAGAAACGAAGTCATAACCCTGTTCAGCACTTTTAGCTGTAATAACTAATCCAGGTAGTGGAAGCTGCGATAATTTGAACAAATTAGGTTGGCAGGATTGGACTTGTTCCTCGTTTTCAAGGAGACATAAGTAACGGTCTTTTGCTATCCAAAGCTCTTGAAGTTCCACACCAAGGATCTCCTCTAATTGAGGATATTGCGTAGGTTCACTTTGCATGGAATTTAGGGCTGGGAAATCGAGGGTAAATCCTCGAGAGCTTGGTGTGATAGTTAATTCCCCTGAAAGAGACGTCAATGTGAGAGGGTTATTATTTTGTTTTAATACCTCGTTAAGTACAAAAGCAGCGGCCAATGTTGCATGACCACATAATTTAACTTCAACTTTTGGTGTAAACCAGCGGATATGGTGCCCGACTAAAAAAGCGGTTTCTGATAAATTAATTTCGGCTGCAATTGCAATTAACTTTTCATCCGGTAACCAGTCATCAAGTAAAACAATAGCGGCGGGGTTACCGTGAAAAAGCGTATCAGTAAAGGCATCAACATAATAAATTGGTAATGAAAGGCTCATTTTAGGCTTCCCTAATGGGCGAAAAGAGGATGAAAGAAGGGCAGTATAGCGTCTATTTTATTAAAAAATAATAAGCTAATTATGGTGAATGGTATTATAACGTGAGAATCCCGTTAACTCTGTTAGCTAACGGGATTTGGTGATTAATACTTGTGATTAAGCATTAGCTTCGTTTTTATCGGCATTTTTCAACATTTTTCTGACAGGGATAATCAGTGCAGCTAAAACAATGGCACAGATCACCAGCGCAATAGAAACATGAGAGAATAACTCAGGCATAGAATCTAATTGGTCTTTGCGGATATTACCGCCCATGATACCAGCGGCAAGGTTACCTAATGCACTAGCACAGAACCATAAGCCCATGACTTGCCCACGCATTTTTTGTGGCGCTAATAGTGTCATTGTCGCAAGCCCAATAGGGCTTAAGCATAATTCACCCAATGTAAGCAGTAAAATGCTCGCTACTAACCAAAATGGGGATACACCGCTTTGAGTGGCGAGAACTTGGTTTGCGGCTACCATCATGATAGCAAAGCCAGCAGCAGCAAATAAAATACCAATCACAAATTTAGTCATGCTGCTTGGGTTCATGTTGCGTTTAGCTAACGAAGGCCAAAACCAACTAAATACCGGTGCTAACAGAATGATAAATAACGCGTTAATTGATTGGAACCAAATAGTAGGGATTTCGAAACTGCCCATTTGGCGGTCAGTATAGTCACGAGCAAAAATATTAAAAGAGGTTGGTTTTTGCTCAAATGCTGACCAAAAGAAGGCCGCTGCGACCAGTAAAATTAAACAGGCAATTAGGCGAGAACGTTCGCTGCTGTTTAAGCCCCCAAAGAAAAACATAAATAAGAAATAGAGACCCACACAAGCGGAAATTACATAAGCCGAGCTTTTGGCTATCATTGAAGCATTAAATGGGATTGTTCCGTTGTCGATTAATACGACAAGAATAGCTAACAGTACCATCGATAATGTAACCCACTTACCGACATTTTTGCGTTGAACAGTAGGGCGGTTCCATGTGGAATCGAGGCCGACTTCTTTATCATAACGGCGCATTTGTGGAATAGCGTAGAAGCGGAAGATAAGCAAAGCAATTAACATACCTACGCCACCAAGGCCAAAACCTATGTGCCAGCCATACTTTTCATGCAATGGGCCTATGATTAATGGGGCTATGAATGAACCCATGTTAATCCCCATATAAAATAGAGAGAAACCGCCATCACGGCGTGTATCTTCTTTCTTATATAAGGTACCGACCATAACGGTAATACAGGTTTTAAATAACCCGGTTCCCAAGACAATCAGTAATAAGCCTACGAAAAAGAAAGTATTGGTTAAAAAGGCGGACATTGCGATGGATAAGTGCCCAAATGCAATAATTAATGAGCCATACCATACCGCACGACGTTGCCCTAGCCAGTTATCAGCTAACCAGCCACCGGGTAATGACGTGATGTATACACCGCCAGCAAAAATCCCGACGATAGCGGAAGCTTGTTCAATGGGTAATTCCATTCCGCCTTGTAATAATGCCGCACTCATAAACAGGATAAGTAACGGACGAACACCATAAAAAGAAAAACGTTCCCACATTTCTGTGAGGAAAAGCGAACTCAATGGGTATGGATGCCCAAAAAAAGTTTTTGTTTTAGTCGCAGAATTATTCATCTGTGAACTCCCATAAATTATCTCTTGAGAGGTTGTGCATGATTTAAAACACCAAGCCGAGCGCTTGAGTGTCAATTATTATTGATATGTTAACTTTCAGTTCGGAAACATATTTTTAACATACATTATTATAGAATCGCCTATATACAGAATGAATTTATAGTAAAAGGCCATATTTTAAGGTGAAAATTCGATATAACTCTCATTTTTCACGATAAGGTAGGGGAAGATACAGGATTTTTGTTGACAATAAAAGAAAGATTTTTGAATCGATTAAGTTGTTTAAAAACAATTGGTTATATTATTTCTGGTTAGGTTTTCACTCGGTAAGTCAGTAAAGCTTAGAAATCATCGGGTTTTTGTGCAATAAATAGCTTGTTAGTTACGGGTCTGAAGGTGATGCGCGTAAGTCATCGGACTGGCGCCTGATGACTAACCATGAATAGATTAAGTTGACGAGAACCAAAGCGGATGTGAAGAAAAATACCGCCCTAAAACCATAACTTGCTGCAACAAATGACCCCATTAAAGGCCCTGTCACATTGCCGACATCGCGCAGTGCTTGGTTATAGCTGAAAATTCGCCCGGTAACTTGGTGAGAAATGTTATAAATAATCAAGGTTTGCACTGCGGGTAAGAGCGCCGCATTTAAGGCTCCGAGCATAAATCGCAGAAAGCCTAATTCCCAATAACTCCCAACAAGGCCCATAGGAAATAGAATGAAGATAGAGGTACCTAGTGCCGCAAGTAAAATTTTTTCAGGGCCTATTCGGTCACTAAGCTTACCTAGCATCGGAGCGCTAATTAAAGCTGCTACGCCAGGTATAGAGGCAATAACCCCACTGACAAACGCGAGGTTTTCTAAAGAATGGGATAGGTCACGGACATAGAGGGTGATAACAGGGTTTATTGACCCCATAGCGGCTTGGATAATCATGGTGGTGAAAAACAAGCTAATCACTAGGTTTTTATTGCGTAATGAAGCAAAAACTTGTTTACCTGACAGTGCGTCTTTACGTGAAACAGGGGTGAAACGTTCCCGTACATAGAAAAGAGTGACAAAAAAGCAAATGAATAAGACGGTGGCGGTGATAAAAAATACTGGGCGTAGGCCATATTGGTCAGCAAGTAAGCCACCAATCAGTGGGCCAATCAGAGCCCCACTGACCGCACCTGTCGCGAGAACCCCCATTGCCCAACCACTTTTTTTCACTGGGACTTGAGTGGCGATCAGTGCGTTGGCATTGGGGACAAACCCACCTAGCAGGCCCAGTAATGCCCTTAAAGCCAGTAGTTGCCAAATATTTTGCGCAAAGCCAATTAATACCATTACGATAGCCATACCTAAGGCAGAACGTAATAACATTAATTTACGCCCTTTACGGTCGGACAAGCGCCCCCAAAATGGTGCCGCAATGGCTGAAAATAAGAAGGTAATACTGAAAACTGCGCCGGTCCATAAGTTCAACGAAGCATGGTCTTTGACACCGAGTTGCTCGATGTAAAGGGGGAGAAAAGGCATAATCAAGCTAAAGGCGGCACCGGTTAAAAAACACCCGAACCACACAACGTAGAGATTTCGTTTCCAATAGCCTGTTTTTCCTGTCATACATTGTCCTTCAGTATTGCTGGCTTCACTTAGTTGCCCCTTATACGACGAAATTTTAAAGGGGCTTCAAAGTGTCACCTAGCTGTAGGTCAAATTATTCAGGAGAAAGAATGAATTAAGGTAATGAACTACAGCTAAAAGTTAATGGTGTATTTTATCTAAATCCCCATACAAAGAAGATTCTCCTTCGGGACGCGTCTTGAAACGGCGGTGTAGCCACATATATTGCTCAGGCGCTCTAAGGATTTCTTTTTCAATGATTTGATTCATTTTTGTTGCCGTCGCAAGGTTATCTTCAATAGGGAAGTTATCTATAGCTGGCTGGATGATTAATTCGTAGCCTTTTGCATTCGGTAAACGCTTTGGCGTAAAAGGCACCACTAAAGGTGATGCAAGACGCAAAATAATTTGTGAACCATTGGTGGTCGCGGCATTTTTTACGGCAAATAATGGTGCAAAAGTACTGTTACGTGGGCCATAATCGTGATCAGGGGCATACCAGAGAATTTCCCCATTTTTTAAGTCACGCACCATTCCTTTCATATCTTTGCGGTCAAGCATGTATTTGTTAGAACGCAAGCGGCCACGAGTTTGCAGCCAATCGAGTAAATCATTGTCATTAGCCCGATACACACCGATCCCTGGGTTTAACATTCCAAAAGCCCGGGCACCAATCTCAAGAGTTAGGAAGTGCACACCAAGGGCGATAATCCCTCGGCCTGTTTCTCGTGCTGCGGCTGCATTTTCAGCCCCAATAACTTTAACCCAACGCTGGACTCGCCAATCAGGCCAAAACCATGCCATACCGGTTTCAAAAAGCCCCATACCAACTGATTCAAAATTTTTGTCGATACAGAGCTGCCTTTCTTTTAAGCTCATATCTGGAAAGCATAGCTCAAGATTGCGATCAGCAACTTGAACCCGTTTCTTTAAAAAGCGCATCGACAGTAGACCTAAACGAGTTCCCAGCCAATAAATAACGGGATAAGGCAATAAAACAAGCAGATATAAGATGCCAATACCCACCCATGTTAACCAGTAACGAGGGTGAAGAAAACGTTTTTGAAATTTTGGGGCTAATATCATGAGTATCCGAATATTTTAGTTAGTCATGGTTAATGAATAAAAAGACTAGGTTAAATTATATCAAATTATTCGTTTAAAGCGTTAACCGCCTGCATGGTACTCATTAACTCAGCTAAATTACGTACCGCCATTTTTTCCATTACTCGCGAACGATGAACCTCAACGGTTCGTACAGAAACGCAGGCTGCCTCGGCAATTTCACGGTTAATCAAACCTTGCAAAACGTAGTGACAAATGTCTTTCTCGCGGGGAGTGAGCGTCTCATAACGTTGTTTTAATAAATAACGTTCAGTTGCCTTTGTTGTTTGCGCCCGCGCTTGGTCAAGGGTTTTTGCCAGTAGTTGGCTATCTATCGGTTTTTGCAGGAAATCGACAGCCCCTAATTTAACTTGTTCCACTGCCATTGGAATATCACCATGACCCGACAGAAATATGACCGCTAGTGTGCTTTGTTGCTCCCTAAGATACCGATGAACTTGCCGACCATCCAGTTTAGGCATACGCATATCCAACAAAACCACCCCTTCTTGATGAAGGGCTGCATTCTGAATAAATGTTTCGCTGTCATTCCACACGGTGACACTATAGCCAAGAGTTTCTAGTAAAAATTGGCAAGCATCGGTCACATCGGTGTCATCATCCACTAGATGAATAACTGGCATCAATTTATACCTCGTAGTTTAGAGGGGGACAAAATAAAGTATTAGCTGATGAGCGTTGATTGTCTTAATAAAGCTATTGTCACATAGACTTAAAGTTAATGTTATCAATTGTGTGGCAAAACATGCTTAATTTATTGAATTATTATAGTAGTTGAAAATTAAGGTCACTCGTAGGCCATTTAACCCTTCATCAGTGATATTATTTTCAATGCGAATATCGCCGCCTTGGCTTTGGATCAAACGCTGGCAGATCACCAACCCTAGCCCCAAACCTTCTTTTTTAGTGGTATGAAATGGGATGATCCCTTGTTCTAGTTGTTCGGTCGGCATTCCTCCTGCGTTATCTTGTAAAACCAGAAGAAAGCGGTCTTGTGCAAAGTGAAAACCAAAGCTCAGGGTTGTGGCTCCGGCTTGTAAACTGTTGCTCACTAAATTAGAAAGGAGTTGTTCAAGCAGTGTATCGGGCAAAGTCAGGGCGACATCAGGTGTCTCTGGTAATAGCAATTTTGCATCTGGATAGTGCTGATCTACACGTAAAAGTTGCCAGATATGATTAATGGCTTGCCTCACTGATTGCTGGTTTAAAGTTACCGCTGGGTCTTGACCCGGTTTCCCTGCCCAAAGACGTAAGTTGCGAATAATGTCTGCACCACGTTGCGCTTGGTCATCGATTTTAGTTAACGCACTAATGAGTGGGTGGTTATTTGACTCCTTGCTAAGGCGTAAGATACACCCTTGCGCATAATGACGAATGGCAGATAAAGGTTGGTTCAGTTCATGGGCAAAGCCCGATGCCATTTCGCCTAAAATATTTAATCGCTGAGCTTTTTGTAAATTGGCTTCTTGTTCTCGTAAGCGGTTGTGCGCCACTTCGAGTTGCCGGCTTCGGCGCCTAACTAAGAAGGCAATCCAAATGTGATTTACGCCTAGTAAAACAAAGAACAACGCAACAAGGCTAATAGTAATTTGGTTTTGAATGGTCCAACTGACGATATCTTGCCATATTTGCCGCTGTTGTGGATGTTGATTCACATCGCGGAGCAAAGTTTCGACTTGAGTGACGGAGGCAGGAGCCCCCCAACGCATAGTGGTATTATCCGTTGAAAGTAACGTTTTAGTGACTTTATCGACCAAATTGTCTGGAACATCGCTTAATGCGGCGAAAGACCAGTTTGGGTATAGCTCGGTACTAGTTAAACAAGATAATGAACTTGGATGCTGAATTAACGGACGAAACTGGGTTTTATCAATTAGCCCTTCACTGTGCATATTTTCTAATAAACAGACAGGGACAATGGCAGCAGACAATGAGTCATCCCGTAGTGCATATAATAGGGCATCCGCAGGGAACCCTAAAAACTGCATTTGAAAGTCTTTAGCCGCGTCATACCCCATATCTCTTAATACCTTATAGCCTAATAAGTAACCACCAAAGGCATCAGGTGAAATGGCACCAACTTTTTTACCAATCAAATGCTTTACGTCAGAAATATCACTTTCTTTTCGTACCAGTATCAAACTGCCAATCACATTACGGGTGGTGCTATTTGGTTCGACATCAGAACGTAATGATAATAGCCAGCGCAAGTGATAGCGATTATCTAATTGAATAAACTGCGCGGGGTTGGTCAGTAAAAAATCAATTTTGCGGTTAGAAATAGCTTCTTTCATTTCATCAAGGTTTAACGGCAATAAAGTAAACCGTTCCCCCTGAATAGAATCATTGAGTGTGTCAATTAATGGTTGCCAATGGGATTGTGTGGTACTGGGCCCACGCAAAGCCAGTACCCCGATAGTCCATTGTGCAGAAATGGCCGGTAAGGACCACATAAGCAGCGTAATTAATAGTATGTGATACAACGGTATAGATGTTTTTTTTAACATATTTGGCTTATTCGTTGCGTTAGATCAATTTAGCTACGGGTATGTGGTAAACCACAATAGGGCGGTGGTGCCTCTCTTCTTACAATGGCATTACAAGTTTTATCAAGATAATACAGTAGTTTTAAAGAGAAATAACAATTTCAGTGGTTATCTTAACGAGACTGTATTCATTGTCAATAACACATGTAATACAAATAACATATTGATTAATAACTTTTATTTTCGCATTAGCAATGTCAGTACTGGAGCCTATTATGGATCTGAGTAAACGAAAATTTCTACAACAAATTGGGGCTGTGACTGCGGGAGCATCATTAATTCCCATTGCAGAAGCTGGTCTAAATTTTTCTCCTACGCGTAGAGAAGGCAACCCAGAAAAACGATATGGAATGTTGATTGATTTACGTCGTTGTATTGGTTGCCAATCTTGCACAGTCAGCTGCTCTGTTGAAAACCAAACCCCTCAAGGGCAATTTAGAACCACAGTTAACCAATATCAAGTTGCGGTTAAGGGCGAAGAAGGGTTTACCAATGTACTTCTACCTCGCTTATGTAACCACTGCGATAATCCTCCTTGCGTACCCGTATGCCCTGTTCAAGCAACTTTCCAACGGGAAGACGGCATAGTAGTCGTTGATAATGAACGTTGCGTAGGGTGTGCTTACTGTGTACAAGCCTGCCCATATGATGCGCGTTTTATCAACCATTCAACCCAAACTGCAGATAAATGTACGTTTTGCGCTCATCGTTTAGAAGTTGGTTTATTACCTGCTTGTGTTGAATCTTGTGTAGGTGGCGCTCGCATTATCGGTGATTTAAAAGACCCTAACAGTACTATTCGTAAAATGCTGACTGAGCATGAAGCAGAAATTAAAGTACTCAAGCCAGAAAGTGGCACCTTACCGCAAGTATTCTATCTCGGTTTAGATGATGCGTTTGTTCAGCCGCTGCAAGGTAAAGGGCAGCCCGCGTTATGGCAGGAGGTATTCTGATGAATGGCCAAGTGACTTATATTTCTGAAATGATGGCTCAGCCACAAGAATTTTTTTGGCTTCCTTGGGCGGTACAATACTTTTTCTTTATTGGAATCGCCTCTTGCGCGGTGCTGTATGCCTGTTATTTACATTGGCAAAACAAAAGTGAAAACAGCCGCTTAGAAATGATTTCCGTATTTATTGCTATCACAATGGGGATCACTGCACCGCTTGCACTAACGGCAGATTTACACCAAACCGCAAGAGTATGGCATTTTTATGCACACCCAACGTTATGGTCTTGGATGTGGTGGGGCTCTGTATTATTACCCTTATTTACCACATTTATCGGCTTATACTTTGTTGCTTTAATCGTCAAAATGATTTGGAAAAAACACTTTAAAGCGACGCGCTGGGTGGCATTGCTTGCCGCATTATCGGCAATTGGCCTGCTACTTTATACCGGTCGTGAGGCATCTGTATTAACGGCTCGCCCAATCTGGAACAGCTGGTGGATGCCAGTACTTATGTTCTTGAGTGCATTACAGGTTCTGCCTGCATTGATTGGACTCGGCGCTCGTCGTGAGCCCCAATATCAAAACCGTTTAGCACGCTTCCAAGTGATTACATTGTTACTATTTGCTGTCTGTTTTGCGCTATGGCTTTCAGGGGATACCACATCGGGTATTGCTGTACGCCAACAAATAGACATGGCGAGCCCAGGTTGGTGGATGCTAATGGGGGTATGTGCACTGTGGTTAGTGGCTTTCGGAATGTCTGCGAGTAATGTAAAAGCCGTTCGCTCTGTCCCTTACATTACCGTTTTAGCATTAGTATCGATGGCTTTTGCTTGGACATTACGTTGGATTTTCCTAATGGAAGTTCAAGCTGTACCAAAATATAACATTATCGCTAACCCATATCATTTCCCACTGGGAACCGATGGACTATTGGCTATCGTAGGAACATTTGGTTTATGGATTGCGTTAACAATTATTGTTCGTGAAGGTGTTCGCTGGTTTGCGGGGAGAGTGCAACATGGCTAAATTCTCAAGACGTCAATGGCTTAAAGGTGGTTTGGTAGTTGGTGGTATCGCATTATTTGGTGCAAGCTACCGAGATGTGGCCAAACGCGCAGTCGATGGGCTAGTTAACGGCACTTCTGGTAAAGTCACTCTTGACCGCATTAATGGCAACTCTTTGCGACCAGAAGGTCAGGCGACTAAAGGCTGGCAAGAAAACCCGGAACAAGTAGTTGCAATGACCCAATGCTTTGGTTGTTGGACACAATGTGGTATTCGTGCCCGTGTCGATACCGCTAAAAATGAAGTATTACGTATCGCAGGTAACCCTTATCACCCATTATCACACGAAGAGCATTTTCCTTATGGAATGCCGCTGAAAACTGCATTTAATAAAATGAGCGGGGAATCAGGGCTAGAACATCGGTCAACCGCTTGTGCGCGTGGGGCAACCTTAATGGAAGGTTTAACTAGCCCACTGCGTATTTTAGAACCAATGAAACGTGTTGGTAAACGTGGAGAGGGCAAGTGGCAACGCATCAGTTTTGAGCAATTAATTAAAGAAGTTGTTGAAGGCGGTGATTTATTTGGTGAAGGCCATGTTGATGGTTTAAGAGCTATTCGTGACCTTGAAACGCCACTTGACCCAGCACAGCCAAAATTGGGCCCCAAAGCGAACCAGCTGCTGGTAACTAACGCAGGGGACGACGGGCGTGATGGGTTTATTCGTCGCTTTGCTCAAAACGCGTTTGGCAGTAAAAATTTCGGTGCCCACGGTTCCTATTGCGGTCTTGCTTATCGCGCCGGTTCGGGTGCTTTAATGGATGACTTAAACAAAAATGCGCACGTAAAACCAGATTGGGATAACGTTCGTTTTGCATTATTCCTTGGAACCTCACCAGCTCAGTCAGGTAACCCATTTAAACGCCAAGGTCGCCAGTTAGCGACAGCACGTCTGCGTGACTCGTTTAACTATGTGGTGGTTTCTCCTGCGCTACCACTGACAACCACACTGGCTAATGACCATGGTCACTGGGTGCCAGTACAACCCGGAACTGATGCAGCGTTAGTCATGGGAATGATCCGCTGGATCATTGAAAATGAGCGTTATAATGCCAAGTACCTTAGCGTGCCTAGTGAGAAATCAATGGAAGCGATGGGGGAGAAAAGTTGGACAAACTCAACGCATTTAGTCATTACTGATGATGCTCACCCATTAGCAGGCAAATTATTAATTTCATCTTATCTTACTGGCGAAGGCGACGATGAAAAAGCTTATGTCGTCCAAGATACGTCTGGTGAATTGAAACTTGCCAGTGAAGTCCCAGCCGCAGAGTTGTTTGTCACTCGCCAAGTGACATTGCATGATGGCAGTGAAGTTACCGTAAAATCGAGCTTCCAATGCTTAAAAGAAGCGGCCAATCGTATGACACTCCAAGAATATAGCGATCGCTGCCATGTTCCAGTGAAAACCATTGAATCATTAGGTAGAGCATTAACGTCATATGATAGAAAAGCTGCCGTTATTTCTCATGGCGGCATGATGGGCGGTAATGGCTTTTACACTGCATGGTCAGTCGTTATGCTTAACGCATTGATTGGTAACTTGAACTTGAAAGGTGGTGTGTCCGTTGGGGGCGGTAAATTCAACGGTGAAATGGATGGTCCACGTTACAAAATTGCCAGCTACAAAGGCAAAGTAAAACCAAAAGGCGTTGTTTTATCGCGTAGTAATGAAGTGTATGAAAAATCAGATGAGTTCAAAGCGCGCCTTGCGGCAGGGGAAAATCCGTATCCTGCAAAAGCACCTTGGTATCCGTTTGCTAAAGGGCAACTCACTGAGCAATTGGCATCAGCATTAATGGGTTATCCTTATGCATTAAAAGCCTGGATCACCAATATGACCAACCCGGTGTATGGAATCGCGGGTATCCGCCAAGTGATGGAAGAAAAACTGAAAGATCCAAAACACCTTCCGTTGATTATCGGTATTGATGCCTTTATGAATGAAACCACTGCGCTGGCAGATTATATCGTACCGGATACCCATAATTTTGAAAGTTGGGGTTTTAGCGCTCCTTGGTCAGGGGTTCAAGTTAAAGCGAGTACAGCGCGTTGGCCGATTGTTGAGTCACGCACCGCCAAAACGGCAGATGGTCAGCCCGTATCGATGGAAAGCTTCTGTATTGCAGTTGCCAAAGAATTGGGGTTACCTGGTTTTGGCGACAACGTGATTGAAGATATGGATGGCAACCTGCATTCACTAAATACAGCGGAAGATTATTATTTACGTGTTGCTGCGAATATGGCGTGGCTAGGTGAAAAACCAGTACCAGAAGCCGCTTCGGAAGATATCCAAATTAGTGGGGTAGAACGTATTTTACCTGCGATCACCAATACGCTAAAACCTGAAGAAGTTCGCCGTGTTGCTTATATCTTTACGCGAGGTGGCCGTTTCGCACCATATGAAAAAGCATGGGATGGCGATGCAACTGGTCCGCAATGGAAAAAAGGCTTACAAATTTGGAACCCAACTGTGGCCGTTAATCGCCACGCGATCACCGGTGAACGTTACAGTGGTTGCCCTACATATTACCCACCGCGTATGGCAAATGGTGACGATGTGAATGTGGTGTTCCCAGAAAAAGAATGGCCATTGAAACTAATGTCATTCAAATCCCATGTGATGAGTAGTTCGACAACAGTAATTGAACGCTTACGTCATGTTAAACCTACGAATCTTGTTGCTATTCACCCTGATGATGCCGCAAAAGTGGGGGTTAAACACGGAGATTGGATACGTATTACCACACCGGGTGGCCAAGCAGAGGCTCAAGTGAGTGTGCTTGATGGCGTGATGCCGGGAGTACTTGCAATTGAACATGGCTATGGTCATACCGAAATGGGCGCGAAACAGCATTATTTAGATGACCAACCGATGCCAATGAATGCTGCAAATGGTTCAGGGATCAATCTAAACGATTTAGGTTTTGCAGACCCAACAAGGGAAGTCGCCAATACATGGTTAGATTGGGTATCGGGTGCTTCTGTACGTCAAGGTTTACCTGCTCGAATTGAGCTCATTGGTTAAAAGAAGTAGTAAGGGTTGCTAGTGTGTGAGGGGCTGCATAGTCTCATCATTAGCAATCTGTTTTAAGCAGTTGACATTGCGCATAACACAGTGAGATTACCACACTGTAACTTCGGCAAATGCCTGGGAGGGGGAGCCCTCCCTTTTTTATTGGGTTAACGCAGAAGTGGCGAAATAGATTGCTCCAGCCCGACACTTTGTAGCATCAAAGCCCCCATCAGTATAAAGAAAACACCGGCAAAAATTTTTAATGCTATTCCCCAATATGGGGACAGCTGTTTTCCTGTTAACCGCGATAAACGAATAGCTTTATCACGCATAAAATGAACAAAAATAGCAATTAAACAAATGGTTAATGCTGTACCAACCGCCATTGCTAGCGCCGCGATAACTCCCCATGCGTATACTTCAATCACATAAGAAAACAATAATACGAGAATGGCACCAGAGCAAGGGCGTGCCCCCATAGATAGAATAATCAACACTTTACTTTTAAAACTAGATTGAATTTGGTGAGATTGGATGACGTGCTGATGACCACAGTGACAAACGGGGTGTGGTGTCAATGTTTTGGGCTGGATCATTCGCTTGGTTGATTGTGTTAATGGCTTAAGGTTTTTTATCACTAGTGGTGATAATGCCCTAGAAAGGCGTGTTTGCCAGTAACGGCGTAAAGCAGTAATACATAAAAAACAGCCAAGTATTATGACAAATAAATAGCTTAATTGTTCTGCATATAAGCTGACCTGATTCAAATGTTTGGTGGATAGCTGAAATAACACTAACACGACAGAAACTAACGTAATAGCAACGACCCCTTGTAAGAGCGATGCTAATAAACTAATGATAACACTCTGTTTTAAATGAGTTCCTTGGGTCGCTATATAGGTTGTGATAATGAGCTTTCCATGGCCGGGTCCCAGAGCATGTAAAAAACCGTATAAAAAGCTAACGGCAATTAGCAAACTTCCAGCATACAGTGGGTGTGAGCTGGTTTCTTGTAGTAAATCCGATAAACCTTGGTTTAACTGTTTTTGCCAGCCAATACTCAGTTGTAACCATGTTCCCCAATAGCGATACGCTAGCCAAATGGCGAAAGCTAATAAACTAAACGAGACAATGATTAGCAAAGTTTTTGTTGCTTTGTATACAGAGGATGAGGGGGTTAAGGACATCGAATATCAACTCGCTGTGCAAACTGTTTCCCAAGCGCTAAATCTTCTTCTGGGGTATCACTTTTATCTAAAGAAAATGCGTAAGCCCGCATCGAATCAGTGATATTGGCTTCTTGTAAGTCAATATCACAATTGGCTGCTAATTCAATTGGCAGAGTAATTTGTTGTTTATTTTGATACGTCATACTGACATAAAAGCTAGGGTCATAAGTTTGTATTTTGATATGTGAATCTGCAATAGGTAGTGGCTGCATAAATGAAGCTGTAAAGAAAAATACTAATGAAAACCCCTCTTTTTCTAAATGGTAGCTGTCAGGGATACGCTTAAAGTTAACCTTTTTGTCTTGATAATAAAAATCAGTGAAATAATTTTGCATTAAAATATTAGCCATAATAATGGCTTCTTGTTGTTTCCAGCGTGGGTCATCGGGTTTAACCCCTTTCAATTCATAGGCAATATCTGCCGATGTCATCGGGTCCATCTTCCAAACATAGCTTATACCTGAGTATTTGTTTTGTTTGGTTTCAAGGGACATTTGCATCTCAATAAAACTATGAGGATGAGCTGCAACGTGTGGCGCAAAGATAGCCAGTATTAATAGATATAAAGGAAAAAAACGTCTCATAAAGATAATCTAATTAGCCAAATATAAATATGTTATAACATAACGAATGGTGGGCGGGCATTAAAAACTTTTTGTTGATGTTTTATTTACAATACCCCTGCAAATAAAGGGTTTTTTATTAACATAATAACAGCGATAATATCCACCAAGATTAAAAAGCCTCAAGCAATGAGCTGAAATCTGAATAAATAGAAAATTATCAACGAGTTAAATAGGATTAAGAACACCATGCCAGTGTTACATAACCAAATTTCAAATAAAATATTAAAAGAACGCATGTTGGCGGAAACAGAGCCACGTACCACAATTTCTTTTTATAAATATTTTAATATTCAAGACCCAGTGGCGTTTCGCAATGAATGGTATCAACAGTTTACAGCGCTGAGTGTTTTTGGGCGTGTCTACATTGCGAAAGAAGGGGTGAATGCACAAATCAGTGTGCCTGAATCTAATGTTGATGCATTGCGCGAACTGATATATTCCACTGATACCGCACTAAATAACCTGCGTTTAAATATTGCGATTGACGATGACGGTAAGTCTTTCTGGGTGTTACGCATGAAAGTACGTGATCGCGTGGTGGCAGATGGCATCGAAGATGAAACCTTTAACCCAGCGAATACAGGGCAATATCTGAAAGCTCACGAAGTGAATGAAATGATTGACGATCCAAACACGGTATTCGTTGATATGCGTAATCATTACGAATATGAAGTGGGTCGTTTTGATAATGCAATTGAAATTCCATCAGATACTTTTAGGGAACAACTGCCGATGGCAGTGGAAATGCTGCAAGAGCAAAAAGATAAAAATGTTGTCATGTATTGCACTGGGGGGATTCGCTGTGAAAAAGCCAGTGCATATATGCTGCATAATGGCTTTAAAAATGTATACCATGTTGAAGGTGGCGTTATTGAGTATGCACGTAAAGCAAAGGAACAAGGTTTACCATTACGTTTTAAAGGGAAAAACTTTGTGTTCGACAACCGTATGGGAGAGCGCATTACGGATGATACCTTAGCCCAATGCCACCAATGTGGTGCACCATGTGATACTCATACTAATTGCAGTAATGATGGCTGCCACTTGTTGTTTATCCAATGCCCTAGCTGTGCAGAAAAATACGAGGGTTGCTGTAGTGTTTCTTGTACTGAGGAAATGAAACTCCCAGAGCAAGAACAACGTGCTCGCCGTGCAGGCCGTGAAGTCAGCAATAAGATTTTTAATAAATCGCGTCATCGTTTATCAGATGGCTTATTAAATAAAGAATAACGATAATAAGAAAGCCCTTTAATTAGGGCTCTCTCTTAATATAAATATTTAAATACATTATAGATAAAAAATAATTCAATTCTGTTTTTTACAAATACTTTCGAAGTGATATGTCTTTTCTGTGAATAAACCGTGCTATTACTAATCCCTAGTTTCCTTGAGATAATATGATTAGGTGTTTCATTCATCCAGTTATTAATAATGTTTTGTTCTTTTGCAGTGAAGATGGATGAATCTATATTATTAGCGAGCTTCGTGATATGTTCTATTTGTTCGTGTTCTCGAATCACTTTATCAAGGGTTTGGGTAATAATATTTTTGGATAGAATAAAAAAGTTATCCTTTAATAACAATGGGTTGGCTGTTTGTGGGTAAGGGGCATTTATATAAATATAAAACCTAATATTATTTTTTCTATTTAATAGATCTTGTAATACTGGACAGTAATTAGAGTAATGACAATAATAAGTTAAATTAGCCAATACAATACTTGGCGTGAATTCATTTATAAACCTGATAGCTTCCTCAATACAACCTGTACTAATAAATTCTAATTTTTCATTTTTAGATAAATATTCAGTAATGCCAAGTCTAGTGTAATAACATTCATCAATAACTAATATTCGCATCGGGAACATCCTTGTTCGAAAAGAGTCTTACAATAAATGGGAATTGCTAGTGAAGTCAACCGAGGATTAATAAAAATAGTAAATAGTGTTTTTATTTACAATTGTTATTTAGTTAAAAAGGTACAAGTAGTTATATATAAATATATAACTACTTGTTTGGTGAATATTATATAAAATAAAATGGATATTAAATTCTTAAATATCCATTCATTTCCCTAGTGTGTTTTAAGATTAAGTTCGATATATTCGCCTGACTCTATCTTATCTACGCCAGCTTGAAGTATATTAATCAATTGCTTAGCAACATCAGTCGTTAGCCACATAGTTTTATCCACAATGGCATCTCCTGAGTTTTTATCTTGTTCAGGGAGGTAGTGCAAACGCAACATCATCGCATCGTAGGAATCTACTGTGCTGATGTCCCAGCCAACAACTGGGTGAGTTTGAATAACATCATCTTTTCTATTCATGAAACCTCCTAATCAAACAGCGTGATAAATAGTAAATATCTATAACTGACTAAGAGCAATGTTCTCGAAATGAAGCCACTTTTAGTATAAGGAGATTTCGCTAATAAGGAAGCAATTAAAAATTTTTTTTGTATAAATGGCAGGAAATGCACAAAAATGGTGAGTATGACTATAAAAAGTAATATAGGAAGCCCAAATAGCTTCCTATAAGTGCTAATTATTTAGAAAGTGCGATTGTCCACTGAGAGTCCTCACCTGCTAAGAAAGGGACCAGCTTGTCATTACAACAATCAATTGATTCACAAGTAATATTGGGCTCTTTAGTTAATGTAATAAACCCGTCGTTAACAGGTAAATTATAAAACTTAGGGCCATTGAGTGAACAGAATGCTTCGAAGTGTGCTAGAGCGCCAAGTTCTTCAAAAACAGTGGCATAAGCGGCTAATGCAGTTGGCGCATTAAACACGCCAGCACACCCACAAGATGATTCTTTACGTGATTGCACATGTGGAGCCGTATCGGTACCTAGGAAAAAACGGTCACAGCCTGATGCTACCGCTGAGCGTAGTGCTTCTTGGTGAACGTTACGTTTTAAAATAGGTAAGCAGAATAAATGTGGCCTGACACCACCGACTAACATGTGATTACGGTTAAACATTAAATGCTGTGGTGTCAATGTGGCTGCGGTATATTCATTTGCTTCTTGGACGTATTGGGCCGCTTCTTTGGTCGTGATATGCTCAAACACAACCTTTAATTGTGGAAACTGCGCGCGCAAAGGTAGCATAACGTGTTCTATAAACAGCGCTTCACGGTCAAAAATATCAATATGGCTAGCGGTTACTTCCCCATGAATTAGCAAGGGCATACCTGCTTGTTCCATAGCCGCTAGTACGGGATAAATCTTTTTGATATCTGAGACACCATGGCTGGAATTAGTTGTCGCATTGGCAGGATACAATTTACAAGCCGTAAATACCCCTTCATGGAAGCCTTTAATCAGCTCAACAGGGTCAGTGCTATCAGTGAGGTAACATGTCATCAAGGGGGTAAATTGGTGACCTTCTGGAACGGCTTGAATAATACGTTCACGATAAGCTTTTGCCGCTTCAATTGTCGTCACTGGGGGGACAAGATTAGGCATGACAATGGCACGGCCAAAAAATTCACTCGTATAGGGAACGACCGTTTTTAACATATCATCATCGCGAAAATGAACATGCCAATCATCAGGGCGGCGGATTGTTAGGGTAGTTACAGTTGTCATTAAACCGGCTCCATAAGGGTAGAGAGGGGTGATGAGCGGGTGCTCAAGCCGGGATAGAATGATAAAGGGAAAGTCAAAAAATAGCTATGAGAAATCACAATTAAGGTTAATGTCATAGATAGATGAGGGGGAGATTAATGTACCAAAAGCAAAAAGCCTGCTTAATGATTAAGCAGGCTTTTCTAAATGATTGGCTCCTCCAGCTGGACTTGAACCAGCGACATACGGATTAACAGTCCGCCGTTCTACCGACTGAACTATGGAGGAACTCCTTGGTACGCAGAGGATATTAGCTTTCTCTTACTGGATTGTCAAAGGAGAATATCGAAAAAAAAGTTCGTTTGGCTGTTATCTGTGCGAACTGGGGGAAGTTTGATCGAAAATGATTTGGTGACAGTAAATTGAGGTTCATGCTGATAGGTAAATGAGTTAAAAGGTAAACCTCTATCATCTGTTTGTGGCTAAATTTTAGGTTGTTATTTCAGTGACTAACTTGTGGCTAATCACTGAGTTTGTAAACACGATTTGGTCGTCAAGAGACCTAGAAGCGTTAAAGAGGGATAACTAACACGGGTTGTCGAACGCCATTTAGCAAACCGCGGGTAACAGAAGTATTAAGCCAGCTAATACGCTTTTTGCTTTGAGAGCGCTATTTATTGTCCAAGCTTGGCATCTGCGTTTAGATAGAGACCCTGCACATCAATGGTTACGACAAGCGATAAAACAAATTTTCCTTGAAAAAGAGTGAGTGAAAATATACGGGGGAATTTATAATGGGGGCTTTACGGTATATAACCAGTTTGTGTGTGGTGGGTACTCAGTAGAAATAGATAGCAAAAAGCCCGCACTAGGCGGGCTTCTTAAATTTGGCTCCTCCAGCTGGACTTGAACCAGCGACATACGGATTAACAGTCCGCCGTTCTACCGACTGAACTATGGAGGAATTGCTTTGTTCCTGAGAACGAGGCGCATATTACCCATCCTATACTCAGTTGTAAAGCATAAAAATAAAAAAAATGATTAACTGCGTGTTAAGTAAGCAACTTGATGGTTATCTACCCCAATATGCATCAAAATTCAGGAAGTTTAGATAGTCATAGATAACAGAAAGGAATAAAAGGGCGAACCATTTTTTTGCCGATAGTACTGATAAGCTATAAGTACAACGAAAGTGAAGTTATTCGTTGAACCAATAATTTGCATCAACAATGATATGAAATAAAAAAGAGAGGATAGGTATGGATAACAAAAAGCCCGCACTAGGCGGGCTTCTTAAATTTGGCTCCTCCAGCTGGACTTGAACCAGCGACATACGGATTAACAGTCCGCCGTTCTACCGACTGAACTATGGAGGAATTGCTTTGTTCCTGAGAACGAGGCGCATATTACCCATCCTATACTCAGTTGTAAAGCATAAAAATAAAAAAAATGATTAACTGCGTGTTAAGTAAGCAACTTGATGGTTATCTACCCCAATATGCATCAAAATTCAGGAAGTTTAGATAGTCATAGATAACAGAAAGGAATAAAAGGGCGAACCATTTTTTTGCCGATAGTACTGATAAGCTATAAGTACAACGAAAGTGAAGTTATTCGTTGAACCAATAATTTGCATCAACAATGATATGAAATAAAAAAGAGAGGATAGGTATGGATAACAAAAAGCCCGCACTAGGCGGGCTTCTTAAATTTGGCTCCTCCAGCTGGACTTGAACCAGCGACATACGGATTAACAGTCCGCCGTTCTACCGACTGAACTATGGAGGAATTGCTTTGTTCCTGAGAACGAGGCGCATATTACCCATCCTATACTCAGTTGTAAAGCATAAAAATAAAAAAAATGATTAACTGCGTGTTAAGTAAGCAACTTGATGGTTATCTACCCCAATATGCATCAAAATTCAGGAAGTTTAGATAGTCATAGATAACAGAAAGGAATAAAAGGGCGAACCATTTTTTTGCCGATAGTACTGATAAGCTATAAGTACAACGAAAGTGAAGTTATTCGTTGAACCAATAATTTGCATCAACAATGATATGAAATAAAAAAGAGAGGATAGGTATGGATAACAAAAAGCCCGCACTAGGCGGGCTTCTTAAATTTGGCTCCTCCAGCTGGACTTGAACCAGCGACATACGGATTAACAGTCCGCCGTTCTACCGACTGAACTATGGAGGAATTGCTTTGTTCCTGAGAACGAGGCGCATATTACCCATCCTATACTCAGTTGTAAAGCATAAAAATAAAAAAAATGATTAACTGCGTGTTAAGTAAGCAACTTGATGGTTATCTACCCCAATATGCATCAAAATTCAGGAAGTTTAGATAGTCATAGATAACAGAAAGGAATAAAAGGGCGAACCATTTTTTTGCCGATAGTACTGATAAGCTATAAGTACAACGAAAGTGAAGTTATTCGTTGAACCAATAATTTGCATCAACAATGATATGAAATAAAAAAGAGAGGATAGGTATGGATAACAAAAAGCCCGCACTAGGCGGGCTTCTTAAATTTGGCTCCTCCAGCTGGACTTGAACCAGCGACATACGGATTAACAGTCCGCCGTTCTACCGACTGAACTATGGAGGAATTGCTTTGTTCCTGAGAACGAGGCGCATATTACCCATCCTATACTCAGTTGTAAAGCATAAAAATAAAAAAAATGATTAACTGCGTGTTAAGTAAGCAACTTGATGGTTATCTACCCCAATATGCATCAAAATTCAGGAAGTTTAGATAGTCATAGATAACAGAAAGGAATAAAAGGGCGAACCATTTTTTTGCCGATAGTACTGATAAGCTATAAGTACAACGAAAGTGAAGTTATTCGTTGAACCAATAATTTGCATCAACAATGATATGAAATAAAAAAGAGAGGATAGGTATGGATAACAAAAAGCCCGCACTAGGCGGGCTTCTTAAATTTGGCTCCTCCAGCTGGACTTGAACCAGCGACATACGGATTAACAGTCCGCCGTTCTACCGACTGAACTATGGAGGAATTGCTTTGTTCCTGAGAACGAGGCGCATATTACCCATCCTATACTCAGTTGTAAAGCATAAAAATAAAAAAAATGATTAACTGCGTGTTAAGTAAGCAACTTGATGGTTATCTACCCCAATATGCATCAAAATTCAGGAAGTTTAGATAGTCATAGATAACAGAAAGGAATAAAAGGGCGAACCATTTTTTTGCCGATAGTACTGATAAGCTATAAGTACAACGAAAGTGAAGTTATTCGTTGAACCAATAATTTGCATCAACAATGATATGAAATAAAAAAGAGAGGATAGGTATGGATAACAAAAAGCCCGCACTAGGCGGGCTTCTTAAATTTGGCTCCTCCAGCTGGACTTGAACCAGCGACATACGGATTAACAGTCCGCCGTTCTACCGACTGAACTATGGAGGAATTGCTTGTTCCTGAGAACGAGGCGAATATTAACGAGATCGACTCAGGCTGTCAACGGTAAAAACACAAAAAAAATCTAATTGCTCACTCACTGTTCATTATGGCTAACTTTTACGCTAGATAATTGATAATGCATTAATTTTGTGTTGCTAATTTACCTTGTAATGGCGTAGAAACTTCAGGGAAAACGACATGATAAATATCATAAAATGAAATTTCCCCTTTCAAGGCAATTAAACGTGATATTTCTTGCTTAATGGCTTGGCTAACCTCTTTCGAATCAAGTATTTTACGCACTGCGTTATCTGAAACTGGCTCAGTGACAAACCACTCACCGTTATAGCAAACACGTAAATCTAATACGCCGATATCTTCAAAGTGATAAACGGGTTTAATATCAAAAAGTAAAACACTGGCTAAAACTAAAAATAAGACAGTAATACCGAGTGTCCAATAAGGGCCAAAATATGGCGCGTACCAAAGAATAATAGCAAGAGGGATATAAGCGGCGACCATACCGATACATAAGTAAGGGTGATTACCAAGGAACTGGCTATTAAAGTAAGGCTTACCATCACGTTTTTCGCGTTTATTGATGGCATCTAAATCTTCAATGAGTATTTGTTTGATAATATCCATGTGATAACTCTCTGTCAGATATCTATACTAGGAGAGTATCACGAGCAGATTCGATTGTTATATATCAGTTAAGAAAAATATTTACTGGGATTGTCATTGTGGTGGGCATTTCTTGATTGTCTTTTTATAAAACGGGGCTCTTTTTATTAAATTTTTTTGTAAACTATCAACCAAATGCTGTGTTTTTATTAACATTATAGCCTGTAAAAGTGACGAACTCGAAAAAATTGCACAATTTTAGCGTTTGAACATATAAAATAGTTGCTATTATCTTTAAGTCATGAGTTAATGAGTATCGGCCTGTTTAGCAGTCCTATTTGATGTATGATTACTAAGTTAGTGTGTTCTAAAGAAGAAAGTTATCACAGATAGCCTTTGACCGTGACGCTTCATCTTGGTGTTTTCCTGATTAAATAGTTGACTCTGGCCCGTATATGCCAAAAAGGCAAGTTTTTTTGATGTTATATAGGAAAAGTCAAATGTCCGACAAAATGAAAGGTCAAGTTAAGTGGTTCAACGAGTCTAAAGGCTTCGGTTTCATCACTCCTGCTGATGGTAGCAAAGACGTTTTCGTCCACTTCTCTGCCATTCAGGGCGCTGGTTTCAAAACTCTGGCTGAAGGCCAGCAAGTTGAATTCACCATTGAAAACGGTGCAAAAGGCCCAGCAGCTGCTAACGTAACTGCAATCTAAGCTTATTGCTTAACTGATTTTCTAAAGCCCGTCATTTCTAATGACGGGCTTTTTCGTTTTTATTACATTTATGATTAACATCATTTCATTGGAAACTAAGTGTTATGAATATTAATGACCGTGTTTATGTAAAAACCGATGGGCAAGAGCGCCGAGAAGGTAAAATTTTACTCATTGAACCTTTCAATGAAGGCGTCATGTATTTAATTTCATTGCCGGATTACCCAGAAGGTATTTGGTTTTTTAATGAAAAAGATGGTGATGAAGGGACTTTTGTTGTCCCAATTGAAGGGTAGAGTTTTACTTTATTTAAAATAAATTAACACTTTGTTCTTTACATCATAAATTTCCCCACCTATACTCCACCCATCTTTTACTTAGGAGATTATTACTTGGACAGTCAGAGTTGGAATAAAAACTTAATTTAACGGCAAGCCAGTAATCGTCTTTTCTTTTCGCTGCTTGCCACTAGGGCGGGCGGTGTCTGATATTTTTCATCACACACACCCTTATATTATAAACAAAGTACTCTCTGCTATTTAGTTTAGTCAGTGTATTACTGCTATGTTGAGTGTGTATCATGTTGGTATATATTTACTCTCTATTCCCTCCAGGCAATAGCCAATAATTTTTAGGGTAATTTATTTACTCAAAATATGGCTATGTGCTTTTTATTAAGCATGTAAGTCTCATTATCCAAGCTGTTTTTGGAGGAGCTACTATGCTTTTTTCTCCTGATATTTTAAATCTGCTTTCTGCAATGTGCTTTGGCGCATTAATCGGTGCTGAACGCCAATGGCGTCAACGAATGGCTGGCCTTAGAACCAATGCTTTAGTGGCTACAGGTGCTGCGGTATTTATTTTAAGTTCGGTGACAACATCACCAGATAGCCCGGGCCGTATCGCGGCGCAAGTTGTCTCAGGAATTGGTTTTCTGGGCGCAGGCGTCATTATGCGTGAAGGTATGAATATTCGTGGCTTAAATACCGCGGCAACTCTTTGGTGCTCAGCAGGGATCGGCGTGTTGTGTGGATTAGGTCAGTACTCACTCGCCTTGATGGCCACACTGTTAATTTTATGTGCCAATATTTTACTAAGGGAAGCGGCTTCGCGGATCAATAAGCAACCACAGCAGCAAGCTCTTGATGTAGAGCAGCGCTATAAAATTCGCGTTATGTGTCATCAAACCGATGAAATCCTAGTAAGAACACTTATCTTGCAAGCCATTAATGGCTTACATATTCGTTTACGGTCTTTGAGTAGCGCGGACACTTTAAAGCCTGAACAACTGGAAGTGTGTGCTGAATTTTTAGCAACACCTGCCGAGCAGAAAGAAATCGAAGCATTGGTATGCCGAATAAGCCTTGAGCAAAGTGTCAGTGCTATCAATTGGAAAGTGGCATCAGAGCTACCCGCCTGATGCTAGAAATTAACTCACTATAGGAGCCGAAATGGACGATCACCCTCCGTCATGGAGTAGAAAATGGAGCTATCTAACGGATAATTAAAAGGTTTTTATTTTGGTTAGGTAGCGTAAAAATAGGCAATTGTTGTATTAGAGACAACGCTATGACTGAAATAAGACATCAACGCAAAAGCGTTAAAGCTGCTCCTGTTCGCCAAAAATTTATTGTTGGCGAACAGGCCAGTAAAAATATTGAGCAAGTACTTAATGAATATCAAACGAATTTATTAGGTCTGACAGAAAATGAGGCGATGGATCGCCTTGTTACTGAAGGGGAAAATGAAGTTGCTCATGAAAAAGCGCCTCCTGCTTGGAAGCAATTACTCATTTCTTTTAAAAATCCATTCATATTCGTACTCATTATATTGGCAATAGTGAGTTTTTTTACTGACTATCTTATACCTGAGCGACAAGGTGATGAGACTGATTTAACTGGTGTAATAATCATTATTACAATGGTTTTGCTGAGTGGGTTACTTCGTTTTTGGCAGGAGTATCGAACTAATAAAGCTGCTGAAGCCTTGAAATCATTAGTACGTACCACTGCTACCGTATTTCGACGTGATAATAAAACAGGTCGTTCTACTCGAAAAGAAGTGCCGATCAAATGCTTAGTACCCGGTGATATTGTTTTATTATCTGCCGGTGACATGGTTCCTGCAGATTTAAAATTGGTTGAATCGAGAGACTTATTTATAAGCCAAGCTATCTTAACCGGAGAATCTATACCGGTAGAAAAATATGACACTCTAGGTGATATTTCTGCTAAAAGTTTAGAACCTGTTTCACCAACAGAAAACGAGTTATTAGAAATATCCAATATTTGTTTGATGGGGACCAATGTAACCAGTGGAACAGCGCGTGGAATTGTTGTTGCCACAGGGTCAAACACATATTTAGGGTCATTAGCTAAATCCATTGTTGGTAGTCGGGCGCAAACGTCATTCGACCGTGGTGTTAATAGTGTAAGTTGGTTACTGATCCGTTTTATGTTAGTCATGGTACCTATCGTGCTACTGATTAATGGCTTCACAAAAGGAGATTGGTTTGAAGCCACGCTATTTTCACTAGCAGTTGCTGTTGGGTTAACGCCAGAAATGTTACCGATGATCGTTAGCTCGAATCTAGCTAAAGGCGCAATAGCAATGTCAAAGCACAAAGTTATTGTCAAAAGGTTAAATGCTATTCAAAACTTTGGTGCCATGGACGTACTTTGTACTGATAAAACAGGGACGTTAACGCAAGATAAAATTATTTTAGAACACTATTTAGACAATAATGGGCAGAAAAATAGTCAAATTTTGCAATTGGGGTGGCTCAATAGTTTCCATCAAAGCGGCACTAAAAACATGATGGATCAGGCGATAATTCGCCGAGGAAGAGGGAATAGTGAAGTTGAAAAACTAAAAGCATTTCAGAAAATTGATGAATTACCGTTTGATTTTATCAGACGTAAATTATCAGTGACGGTTAGAACCCCTTCAGGAGAGGCCTTGTTAATATGCAAGGGGGCAGCCGAAGAAATGCTGGCAGTATGTCAACATTATCAGCAGGATGGACAGTCTTATTTACTTGATGAGCAGGCGAGGGCGAAAATAACTGAGCTAGTAAGTGACTATAACAGGCAAGGTTTTCGTGTGTTGTTACTTGCGACTCGTCAGTTAAATGATGCGGAAGCTAGTTTGCCCTTATCTGCACAAGCGGAGCAACAGTTGGAGTTACAAGGTATTTTAACATTCCTTGACCCAGCAAAGGAAAGCGCTATTTCTGCAATTGCTGCACTGCGTGAAAATGGGGTTACTGTTAAAGTTCTGACGGGTGATAATGCCATTATTACCGAAAAAATTTGTCATGATGTAGGGCTAAATATTAGTGAAATCATGTCAGGTTTAGAAGTTGAAGCATTATCTGATGAAGAATTAAGTCAAAAAGTAGAGCAAGTTTCTGTTTTTTGTAAATTAACGCCATTACAAAAATCGCGTATTTTAAAAAGGTTACAAGCGAACGGTCATACTGTCGGTTTCTTGGGTGATGGGATCAATGACGCTCCTGCTTTACGAGATGCCGATGTGGGGATTTCTGTTGATACTGGAACAGATATCGCCAAGGAATCAGCAGATATTATTTTGCTAGAAAAAGATTTAATGGTGTTAGAGCAGGGGGTTATTAAAGGAAGAGAGACTTTTGGTAATATTATTAAATATTTAAATATGACTGCAAGTTCAAACTTTGGTAATGTATTTTCGGTATTAATTGCCAGTGCATTTATTCCATTCCTTCCTATGCTAGCCATTCACTTGCTCGTTCAAAATTTACTGTACGATATTTCCCAACTAGCATTACCTTGGGATAAAATGGATAAAGAGTTTTTAAAACGACCTCGTAAATGGGATGCAAAAAATATTGGGCGTTTTATGATTTGGATTGGGCCAACCTCTTCAATTTTTGATATCACAACTTTCGCCTTGATGTGGTATGTGTTCCAAGCAAATAGTGTTGCCCATGAAGCGCTTTTCCAGTCAGGTTGGTTTGTTGAGGGTTTGCTCTCGCAAACATTAGTTGTCCATATGTTAAGAACACAAAAAATTCCGTTTATTCAAAGTACAGCGGCATTACCTGTATTATTAACAACAGGGCTAATTATGGCATTAGGTTTATATATTCCATTCTCTTCATTTGGTGAAATGATTGGGTTACAGCCATTACCAATAGAGTATTTCCCATGGTTAGTATTAACATTGGTGAGCTATTGTGTTGTTGCTCAATTGATGAAGCAGTTTTATATTAAACGTTTTGGGACCTGGCTATAATAGGTTGTTAAATAAGAAAAAGGGAGGGCAAGGACTGCTCTCCCTATCTTCAACTAAACCGCCGTTTTTTTTCCGATTGAAAAGTATAAAGTAACAATCTCATCATTTGCTTGGTTGAGTTTATTTTCCAGCAATGCCACAGCTTCAGAATTTGCGCAATCTTTGACTTTCTTAAAATTAATATCCGGGAAAAAAATTTCCTGAATTCTGGCATTGACTGTATCAATTACATATTTGGTTACTGCTGCGCTATTTTCATTCGACTGTTCTTTTTTAAGGGATAGATAATGTGTAATTGCTTGTTTTATCTGAGTATGCTGAGGAAGAAGCTGTTTAATAAATAGTTGCGATGCATTTGTATCAATATCAGACTCAGGAATGCCACATTTTCTCGCAACACGATGAAAAATTTCTTTTTTATCATTAGAGGTAAGAGAGACTTTTGTTTTATCTAGTTTATCCGATAATTTTGCCCTTGTTTCATCAATAGCTCTGTTAATAGTGCTATTGATTTGAATTTTTTTTCGCCTTTTTTAAATTCTTTTAATAGGGTAACCTTTTCGATTTGAGATTTCAGTTTGCTCACAATTTTGTGTTCATTTAACGTAATCGTATTATTCTCAAATTTAAGTTCTATTTTTTTACTATTAATATTTAAAGCTTCTTTGATCTTATGGCTAAATTTACTACAACCCTTTGTTATGGTAATAAATGGCTTGGGTGACTTGACAACTTGGTTTAAATGCATGCTCATTATTTTTCCTTAATGTATTAAATCATTTTAATTCTATTAAGTTAAGGGGGGATAAGCTTGCAAAAAACTATGGGAAAAGTGAATGTATAGGAAGGGATGATTTCCTAGGTAATTAAGAGAATAAAAAGAGCCGCAATAGGGCTCTTTTTGGAAAACTGACTAATCTAAATAATTCTTTATTATAGACCTAAAGCCGTTTTCATTTGTTTCATCGCATCAATACCTTGTTGGCAAGCTTTGTCTTGCTGGTCTTTAGGTAGTGCTGCAACTTGCTTTTTACCTTCTTCCAGTTGACCTTTCATTGCATCCAACTGTGCTTTTGCTTGAGGGTTTTCTGAAGCTTTAGCAATTAAGCTATCAACTTCAGCGAAGTAAGTATTACAAGTTTCAGTTGCACCAGCAACTTCACCTTTTTTCTCTTCCTCTGAACAAGCAGTGATCGTCAGTGCCAATAAACCCATACCACAAGCTAAAATTAACTTTTTCATAATCAACCTTATTAAATTTATTTATTTATATAGCAAAACGAAGTATATAAGAGATGTTTTTAATATCAAACGTAACAAATCCTAAAATAATACTTCAATAATATAGTGGTATATGCGAAAGGTTGGATAATAATATCGGGATATTTTTTATTTTAGATTGCTATTATTCTTATAGCGATAAAATCATTGTTTATCAGTGTATTGAGTTGTTGTCATGAGACATGCATTCGAAGTAAGTACTGGGTACTAAGATAAAACATTTCAAAATTTAGCGAAGAAAATGACGTTGCTTACATATTATTGGGGTAAACATATTTTGAATTGAAAAATATGCTTACCCTAATGTTACGCATATTTACTTAACTTTATGGGGTCATATAACATTTTTATATTTATTATAATACTTTGTTATATGCGGTATCTATTGATTAAAACAAGGGTCAATTGTAACTAAATGTTTACATGTGAGTGATGAATTGGCTTTATTAAATATTTTTAGAATTAATATCTGTACATTTAAGATGCAACTATAGATACGAAAAGTGAGCTGCTTCACAAATTTACGAATAAAACCTTTGTATATGTATAAGTTTGATTTTTAAATCAAATTTTCTTTGTACGAAGATGAAATTATAAGGTAAAGTCTTTGCCTTTAGGCAGTCTGAACAGCTCATGTCGCTATTTGGTAGGTTAACAATAAGTGTACAGAGTTAACGGTATTTAGGTTAATTAGGTTGACGCTAAATCAAATTCATACCAAAATTGACTCACTGTTGAAATTCGCCAAAGAGCGAAATACAAGTTAGAATGCTTCAAATAAAGGGTATTAAATTTTCTTACACTACATTCTCAGGAGGATCATTCTCCTAAAGAGAAAGTAAGAGGGCGAGATGCGGGGTTACTCGTATCACTATGCAACATAGCAGATATTCTATTAATGCTATGGGCATGTAATGTATGTAGCTTGATTTATCTAGTTACAATTTTATATTTAGACTTACACACAGGGCTTTACCATTATGTCTGCTTCTATTGTAAAGAAACGGCCTCTGAGTCGTTACATTAAAGATTTTAAACATAGTCAAACTCATTGTGCACATTGTCACAAAACTTTGGATCGTATCTCTTTGGTTTTCAACGATGACATCTTAAATAAAGAAGCTATCGCTGATATGACTGAATTGGTTGATGAAAGTACTTGGGGGGAACTACAAGGTAAATTTACTGCACTTTGCCGTTTTTGTAGTGAGATTTATTGCAATAGTAATACTGATTATTTTGATATCATGTCATTTAAACAGTATTTATTCTTACAGACTGAGATGAGCCATAGTACTGTTCGCGAATATGTTGTTCGCTTACGCCGCTTAGATGAGTTGTTATCTTCATCTAACTTTTCTATGAAAGAATTTACTGCAAGTAAGGTTCAAGAACAGTTAAGTGAAAAAATGACAGACTCTGCATTTAGTAACTATAATATTGCCTTGCGCAAGTATGAGCAGTATTTATTCTGGGAATCAGAAAAAACTCAATAACATATTGAAAATACATAAATAATAGCTATTTTCATTGTTATAATTTAATGAATTGGTGTCCGTAGGGCACCTTTTGCGTTTTTATAGTATTAACCTATTGTTATAAAATGAATTATTATTCGAAATAATGCCCCAAAATTCATTATTCTCATTTGATAAAAAATATGGAAGGCTGAATATTCAAGGGATAAGTAAATAATGAATAGCACTATAAAGTAAAGACCTAGTCTCATGTACGGTGAAACTAGGTCTTTTGTTTTTTAGCCGATGGTCATTAAGCTTGCGTTACCGCCCGCGGCTGCGGTATTGACACTTAAGGAGCGTTCATGAACAAGGCGTTCGATAAGCAAGTTTGTTTCACCTCGTTCAAATCCTTGTACTGAAATAATTGGCCCTTTACGTTGTGCAATAGCTGCGCAAACGTCTTTTAACTGATCACTATCGCCGTGATAAATCACCCCTTCAATTGGCTCCTTCGTTTCTTGCCAGTTTTTAGTTAATGAGATTGATTTTCTCACTTTTTCAGGAAGTGATTTAAACAGTTTTTGATGGAGTTCGCTTTGTGGCCATAAGGACTGACAACCGGAGGAAAGAACCGCGGCTAACTGAATCAAACAATCTTTTTCGTTGTCACTAATACACAGAATTAAACCACGTGGGCGTAAGGTATATGTATTTCTTTCGCCTGTTGGGCCTGGCAACACTCTGGTGGTTCCAGCTTGTGTATAGCGAGTAAATAATTCAATTACCGAAGGTTCAATAATATTATTTTGTTTTTCTACCCATTGGGCAAAGGACTCAAAAGATGACAGTAAATCTGCTCGAGCACTTGCATCCATAGGTAAATGATTATCTTGTCTTTCTAATGTATTTGAAACTGCGTTATCCGGTCGTTCACTTAATAAACGATAAAGGTATAATGGACCGCCAGCTTTAGGCCCTGTGCCTGATAAGCCTTCTCCACCAAACGGTTGAACGCCAACAACCGCTCCGACCATATTGCGGTTAACATATAAATTTCCGACTTTAGCCTTAGAGACAACTTGGTTAATTGTTTCGTCAATGCGAGTGTGTACACCTAGAGTTAACCCATAACCGGCTGCATTAATTTGGTCTACTAAGGCATCTAATTCATTACGGTTAAAGCGAACAACATGCAGAACAGGGCCAAAAATTTCTTTTTTCAGCTCGTTGACATTATCTAGTTCAATTAATGTCGGTTTAACATAAGTTCCTTCTGTTTGTTCTTGTTGATCGTCAGGGTTTTCGAAAGCGGCTTGGAATACGGCTTTCCCTTTACTGCGCATTTGCTGAATATGTTGTTCAATATTTTCTTTTGCTTCGCGGTCGATAACTGGGCCAATATCAGTAGAAAGGTGCTCAGGGTTAGCCATCCGGCATTCTTCCATTGCGCCTTTTAACATGCGGATTGTTCTATCGGCAACATCTTCTTGTACGCATAAAATGCGTAACGCGGAGCAGCGTTGACCCGCACTATCAAATGCAGAAGCAACTACATCAGCAATAACTTGCTCTGTTAGCGCAGAAGAATCGACAATCATAGCATTCAAGCCCCCGGTCTCTGCAATGAGCGGAGTAGGGCGACCTTGTGCATCTAAACGCCCAGCAATATTACGTTGTAGTAGCCCTGCAACCTCAGTTGAACCTGTAAACATGACACCACGAACACGCTTATCACCAACCAACTGTGCACCGATAGTTTCCCCTTTACCGGGTAAAAACTGTAATACATCTCTCGGTATTCCCGCTTGATGAAGTATTGATACAGCAATGGCACCAATTAGCGGAGTTTGTTCAGCAGGTTTGGCGAGGACAGTATTACCTGCAGCAAGGGCTGCCGCAATTTGCCCTGAAAATATCGCCAATGGGAAGTTCCAAGGACTGATACAGACAATCGGACCTAACGGTCGATGGGTATTATTATCAAAGTCATTTTTGACTTGGGTCGCATAATAATTGAGGAAATCTACCGCCTCTCTGACTTCAGCGATTGCATTATTGTAGGTTTTACCCGCTTCACGTACTAAGACATCCAATAATGGTTGCAATTGCTGTTCCATCAGATCGGCTGCGCGTAATAAGATAGCTGCACGTTCAGAAGGGGGCGTTGCGAACCAAATGGTTCCTGCTTCATCGGCAATATTTAAGGCATGTTCCGCCTCTTGCTCAGTAGTTTCACGAACTTGCCCGACAATATCTTTATTACATGCAGGGTTAATGATTGGTGTCGATTCAGGTATTGCTTGGGATGGTTGGAAATCCCCACCGAGTAGCGGCTGGGCAATTTTTTGCTGCATTGCTGCACTGAGTAGAGCGCTAGATAAAGACGCCAAGCGATGTTCATTAGAAAGGTCAAGGCCCATAGAATTTACACGATCTTGACCATATAAATCGCGAGGTAATGGGATTTTGGGGTGCGGTAGCCCAATTTGGCCTTCTGTTTTTGATAATTCAAGGATGTCTTTTACTGGGTCTGCGACTAGCTCATCCAGTGGAATAGTTGCGTCAGCAATACGGTTGACAAATGAAGTGTTCGCGCCATTTTCCAGTAATCGGCGAACTAAATAGGCAAGTAAGGTTTCATGGGTGCCAACAGGCGCATAAATTCGGCAAGGGCGATTAAGTTTACCATCAGCAACTTTGCCTACGACTTGTTCATATAAAGGTTCACCCATACCGTGGAGGCATTGGAATTCATATTGCCCTGGGTAATAGTTTTTACCTGCAATTTGGTAGATAGCCGCAAGAGTATGTGCATTGTGTGTCGCAAATTGAGGGTAAATTAAATTTGGTACAGACAATAATTTACGAGCGCAAGCCAGATAAGAGACGTCAGTATATACTTTACGAGTATAAACAGGGTAACCCTCTAAACCGTCAATTTGAGCACGTTTAATTTCACTATCCCAATAAGCCCCTTTAACCAGACGGATCATCAAACGGCGTTGGCTACGCTCAGCTAAATTGATAATAGAGTCAATGACAAAAGGGCAACGCTTTTGGTAGGCCTGAATAACAAAGCCGATACCATTCCAGCCCGCCAATTGTGGTTCAAAACAGAGTTTTTCTAATAAATCTAAAGAAATTTCTAAACGGTCAGCTTCTTCTGCATCAATATTAATACCAATATCATATTGGTGTGCTTGTAATACTAAAGACAAGAGACGTGGGTATAATTCATCTATGACGCGTGAGTATTGGGCACGGCTATAACGCGGGTGTAGCGCCGATAATTTAATCGAAATACCCGGACCTTCATAGATACCGCGTCCATTTGATGCTTTACCAATCGCGTGGATCGCTTGCTGGTAAGATACCATATAATCTTGGGCATCTTTTTCTGTTAACGCAGCTTCTCCGAGCATATCGTAAGAGTAACGGAAGCCTTTATCTTCAAGCTTGCGTGCATTCGCTAGCGCTTGAGATATTGTTTCTCCTGTTACGAATTGCTCCCCCATTAGGCGCATTGCCATATCAACACCTTTGCGGACTAAAGGCTCACCACTTTTACTAATGATCCGATTCAAAGAGGTCGATAGTTTTGCTTCGTTGTGGGTAGAAACCAACTTACCTGTAAATAAAAGGCCCCATGTTGCTGCATTAACGAACATTGAACTACTTTGGCCTAGGTGTGATTGCCAGTTACCATTACTAATTTTATCGCGGATCAGGGCGTCACGGGTTGCTTTATCTGGAATACGAAGTAGGGCTTCTGCTAGGCACATTAATGCCACACCTTCTTGAGAGGACAGGGAAAATTCCTGTAGCAAACCTTGAACTAAGCCAGAACGACCGACACCATTTTTTTGGTTACGTAATTTTTCGGCAATCGAATAGGCTAATTTATGAGCAGCTTCGGCTTGTTCTACGGGCAGTTGTGCTTGCTGTAATAACATCGGTACTGCTTGTGTTTCAGGAACCCGATAGGCAGAAGTAATTGCGGAGCGTTTTACAGATTGTGGTAAAATGTGCTCTGCAAAATCTAAGAATGGCTGATAGCTAGAGTCAACCGTTGTGTCTTCATCTGTTGATTGGTTTTCTTTTGCGTCGACATCGGCTGATAGCTCAGGAAGAAATTGGCCATTATCGAATTGTTCTAGGTAATTATAAATAGCTTGTTTGATAAGCCAATGTGATGTGCGGTCAAGACGTTGAGCGGCATTTTTAATGCGTTCACGAGTTGCTTCATCAAGTCTCACACCCATAGTTGTTGTGCTACTCATCTTAATTCCTCTAGTTCACGAGTCGGTTAAATCGAAAAGTTACATCAGAGTATCCTAATGTTGCAACTTTGTGCAACATTGTTAATCGTGGTTTCTGAGGGAAATGTGAAACACATCTGGTTTTTATATGGTGAATATTATTTGCTCAATTTATGGTTATTTATTTTGTATATATTTCATATAGTTATAACCTTTTGGTTGTTGTGGTATTAGTTAGTCATTCATTTGTAAATCCGACTTTAAATTTTAACATTTGTGATATGGATTCTATTTATGGAATAAAAAATAGTTAATTTCTTGTTAATTTAATAGGAGTCTGTCTAGGATGGAGTCGCTAAGAAATTAAAATTAGTGCAACGCAAACAATCACAGCCTATTTGGTGTTCATAGAGATAAATGAAAAAGTGCAATAAAGTGCAACACCATGAAGTGACAAGTTATCAAAGGCAATTATATAAAGATAACTAACAATTTTTAAAAATACTCAATGGAGAAAACGGATGACTGTAAGCACTCCGATGATCATTATGTTCATCGTATACATTACTGGCATGTTATTAATCGGCTACTTGGCCTATCGCTCGACCAAAAACTTTGATGATTATATTCTTGGTGGCCGAAGCTTAGGGAGTGTTGTCACCGCATTATCTGCAGGTGCTTCCGATATGAGTGGTTGGTTGCTGATGGGGTTACCTGGTGCTATTTTCTTGGCGGGTATCTCTGAAAGCTGGATAGCAATTGGTTTAAGCCTAGGGGCTTACCTTAATTGGCTATTTGTTGCTGGGCGTTTACGCGTACAAACAGAAAAGAATAACAATGCCTTAACTTTACCCGATTATTTCACTAGCCGCTTTGAGGATAATAGTAAAATTTTACGTATTATCTCCGCTGTGGTTATTTTAGTTTTCTTTACTATCTACTGTGCATCAGGCGTTGTTGCTGGCGGTTTACTGTTTGAGAGCACATTCAATATGAGCTACGAAAAAGCCATGTGGTTAGGTGCATTAGCGACAATCGCTTATACCTTTTTAGGGGGTTTTTTGGCGGTTAGTTGGACAGATACCGTTCAAGCGTCATTAATGATTTTTGCTTTGATTCTGACGCCTATCGTGGTGATCCTTTCATTAGGTGGAATTGATACTTCAATTGAAGTTATAAAAGCGAAAAACCCTGAATACCTAGATATGTTTAAAGGAATGAACTTTGTTGCCATCCTATCGTTATTAGGCTGGGGGTTAGGCTATTTTGGCCAGCCTCACATTTTAGCGCGTTTTATGGCTGCAGATTCCCATCGCACTATTCGTTCTGCACGTCGTATTAGTATGACATGGATGGTTTTATGTTTAGTGGGAACTATTGCAGTAGGTTTCTTTGGTATTGCTTATTTTGAAAACAATCCAAGCTTAGCGGGTTCAGTGTCGAATAATAGTGAACGTATTTTCATGGAGTTAACCGGAATACTGTTTAACCCATGGATAGCGGGTATCTTGTTATCTGCAATATTAGCGGCAGTAATGAGCACATTAAGTTGCCAATTGTTAGTATGTGCAAGTGCGTTAACGGAAGATTTATATAAACCATTTTTCCGGAAGAAAGCGAGCCAAAAAGAGTTGGTTTGGGTCGGGCGTGGTATGGTGTTAGTTGTTGCAGCCATCGCTATTTATATTGCTCGTGACCCAAATAATAAAGTTTTAGCGCTAGTAAGTAATGCATGGGCAGGATTTGGTGCAGCATTTGGGCCAGTAGTATTAATCTCTGTGATGTGGAAGCGGATGACTCGTACAGGCGCATTGGCAGGTATGTTGGTGGGTGCTGTAACCGTATTAGTTTGGATGAAATATAAATGGTTCGATTTATATGAAATCATCCCAGGCTTTGTGTTTGCAACAATAGCAATTATTGTTGTCAGTATGGTAACTAAAGGGCCTAGTGCGGCAGCACAAGCACGGTTTGATGAAGCGGAAGCGGAATATAAATCTCATTAATTGAGGTGTACCGATAAGATAAAAAGCCGAGTAATTTCAATTGCTCGGCTTTTTTGTTTGTCAAATCAACAGCCTAGTAATTAATGGGCAAAGGTTAATTAACTTTCCTACGTTTAGCTATTTGGTAACCAATAGCCAAAACGATAAACCAGACTGGTGTTGCAATTAAAGCCTGTCTTGTATCGTGTTGGAATGCCAGTAACACCACCATAAAGGCGAAAAAGGCTAAGCTTAACCATGACATAACAATACCCGCAGGCATTTTATAACGTGAAGATTTATGCATCTCTGGTCGTTTCTTACGGAAATTCAAATAGCTATATAAGATCATACTCCAAATAAACATAAATAGGATAGCAGACACAGTGGTAACCAATGTAAATGCATGCATGATATCAGGAATAAAGTAGATCAGAATGATGCCGAAGCTCAGGCAGATGCAAGTAAATATTAGGCCTGTTGCTGGTACAGCTTTTTTTGATAATTGGCTGAATTGTTTTGGGGCATCCCCTTCTTTAGACAGCCCAAATAACATTCGACTGGTAGAAAATACACCACTGTTGGCTGATGAAGCCGCAGAAGTTAACACCACAAAATTGACAATGCTTGCAGCAGCAGGGAGGCTGATAAGGACAAACATTTCTACAAATGGGCTTTTATCAGCCAAGATAGTTCTCCATGGCGTTACTGCCATAATAACAATCAAGGACAAAACATAAAATGCAATAATTCGGATTGGGATTGCATTAATGGCTTTTGGTAATGATTTTTCGGGATCTCGAGTTTCTGCTGCTGCCGTTCCTACTAATTCAATCCCAACGAAAGCAAAAATAGCAATTTGGAAGCCAGCAAAAAAACCGCTTATTCCCATCGGGAACATACCGCCATCATTCCAAATATTATTTAAGGATGCGATATGCCCAGTTGGTGACTGGAAGTTCATGGCGATCAACGTCCCACCTACGGCAATTAAGGCAACAATGGCAACAATTTTTATCATTGCAAACCAAAACTCTAATTCACCAAATAGCCTGACTGAAACAAGGTTTAAGGTGAGTAGGCTGATCACACAGATAAACGAGGTTACCCATTCTGGAAATTCCGGAGCCCAAAAACTAACATAGGAGGTTATGGCAATAATATCCGCTATTCCTGTGATAACCCAGCAGAACCAGTAGGTCCAACCTACAAAAAAGCCAGCCCATGGGCCAATTAAGTCAGTTGAAAAATCACTAAAAGATTTATAATCAAGGTTGGATAGCAGCAGCTCTCCCATCGCTCGCATAACGAAAAACAGCACAAAACCAATTATCATATATACGAATATGATTGATGGGCCAGCAAGTGAGATAGTTTTACCTGACCCCATAAATAGGCCGGTTCCAATTGCGCCGCCAATTGCAATAAGTTGTATATGGCGGTTACTAAGGCTACGTTTTAATTGATTACGGTCAGCATTATGCTGCTTCGGTGTTGATGTTGGATTTTCTTCCATACTGTAAAGTGTCCGTAGTGGTTTGTTATTGTTAGCCACAGTCTTTTTTTATTTTGTGGTTATGTTTGCATGAAATATTGTGACATAAATCTCAATTAGAGTAAGGAAAAGTTACCTTACTGGAACCGGAGTGATGTTTATTCGAACTATAATTATCCTAAATTTAACATTCGCAACTAAAATTTAACTTAGGTAATAAAAATAGCAGAATAGTATTGACTGTATCAATTGATGGGCGTTAAATATTTCGTATTGGGTTGTTAGCTCAGTTGGTAGAGTAGGTGACTCTTAATCATTAGGTCGGGGGTTCGAGCCCCCCACAACCCACCAATTTTTTCAATAAGTTAGGTGTTGGTTGCGTTACTTATGCGTACCATTTGGGACGTATTTGGGACGTGAGCATTAAATATTGTATCAATTTGCTTGGTGTGTTTGGCTAAGTGATCTGGTGTTAAGTGTGCATATCGTAGAACCATTTTAATGTTTTTCCACCCGAAATCCCCATGATAGATTGGGCTTGACTGCATCACCACTTATCCCGAGTACCAAAACGAAAACGGCGACGAATTAGAAAGCGAGGCCCTTGCGATATTCCAAATGGTCACTGGATTGACGTGCGTGTAAATATGCCTAGTAACTTACTCTACAATCAAAAGCAAGCTGAAGCTGAGAGACTCGCTAAGCTAGAAGCAGAGCGATTAGCGCAAGAGGAAGCTAAATGTGTTGCGGAAGAAGCGGAAAGGGCAGAGCAGGAAGCGGCAGAACAGGTAGAGCAACAATAAAAATCAATGCGCCAACGACTTAAGCTGGCGCATTGGTTTAATCAACTTATTCTATCAAAATAGAGACATTCACATGCCCTTTGTAGGAGCCCGGCTTAACATTGCCTAGAGCGCATAAATTAAAATATAACGACTTAATAAAGTTTTGGCTAGGAAGCGTTGATAACGAGTGGCTGTTTAAGTATGAAATTGCGTCAGATGAGTTAGCATTACAAACAGTATCACTTTGAGAGCTTAATGATGTGGCGATATAAGGCAAGTCTGCTACAGCATTAGCAGTGCTACTCGTTAACACCATTCCTGTGGTGCTATTTTCCACCAGTGCATTCCCGGGGGATAACGTTAAAAAGCCTTCCTTTCCGGCCTCGTTACAGTTTACCTGTATAGACGCTAGGTTACTGGCTAATTTTTTCGGTGTCGGGAAATTCTGGCTTAATTGTGTTGGAAAAGTAATATCAGTTTGTGTTATAGGGGTGACTCTGCACGCTTTGAGTGCGGTGATAGTGAAGTTATCACCGCGAGTAAATAAAACGGGTCGACTTTCACTAGTTACGCCAGAAGATGTAGCTCGCAAAGCTACCGAGTTAATAGTTGAGCGTAATTTATATGTTCCCGGTTTTAACTTACCGCCAACAGCATAAGCAGAATAACTTGATACAGTAAAGACCGATGCGTTTTGACTACCATTAATACCTGTAGGTTTAAAAAATTTTTTACTGCCACTTCTCGGGTTTATCCCCCAAGAGCTCTCTGCTTTTTGATAGGGATTATTGTAAATATAAAGTCCATTCAATGAGGTTGTTTTTGTCTTATTGAGGGTTGCGGAAACATGTTGCATTGCCCCATAATCGCGCTTAAATTGTGCATTTAAGGCTCCATTGACAGTAAGTACAATCATCGGACCTTTAGGGTCGTTTTCGTTGACAAAGGGAATACCCGTTGTGCCTATTTCAGAATAATAGGGTAACCCTGAAACGACATTGCGTTCAGTGATGCTAAGTCCATAATAATCAGTATTGGCTTCAAGCGTCGTGATTGTTATAAGGTAGGCTGTAGTTACTGCAACAGGAGGAACAACCTCTCCTAAATATCCAGTTGCACCAACCGGCACTTTTAATTCAATGGCATGACTCTGTGTGGATAGGGTTAATAAGGTGCTGAGCAAGAGTAATGTTTTTTTCATATTCGTTATACCTGCTGTAGAAAGTCAATATAAGCGTAAAATAAGTGTAATGGTGTATTGTAGGGCATATAACGAAGTGCTAAGAGAGAATTTGTATTAGCATTTGTAAGTAATGGATACATTTATAATGAGTAAGAATGGAATTATATTGAAAGCAGGTGAAGAGGAGACTGTGCCAAATTGTGACACAAAAATGAGAGTGGAATTTACTGGCGTATCAGTATAGTGTCACTAGAATGTCACTATCTGGCACGAATATGTGAGTGTGAAAGCTAATTAATCCCTTAAATCAAATGGTTAATTATGGAAATGAAAACGCTTAATCATTAGGTCGGGGGTTCGAGCCCCCCACAACCCACCAAGTTTTTCAATAAGTTAGGTGTTGGTTGCGTTACTTATGCGTACCATTTGGGACGTGAGCATTAAATATTGTATCAATTTGCTTGGCGTGTTTGGCTAAGTGATCTGGTGTTAAGTGTGCATATCGTAGAACCATTTTAATGTTTTCCCACCCGAAATCCCCATGATAGATTGGGCTTGACTGCATCACCACTTATCCCGAGTACCAAAACGAAAACGGCGACGAATTAGAAAGCGAGGCCCTTGCGATATTCCAAATGGTCACTGGATTGACGTGTGTGTAAATATGCCTAGTAACTTACTCTACAATCAAAAGCAAGCTGAGGCTGAGAGGCTCGCTAAGCTAGAAGCAGAGCGATTAGCGGAAGAAGAAGCTAAACGTGTTGCGGAAGAGGCGGGAAGTGCAGAGCAGGAAGCGGCAGAACAGGTAGAGCAACAATAAAAATTAATGCGCCAACGACTTAAGCTGGCGCATTGGTTTAATCAACTTATTCTATCAAAATAGAGACATTCACATGCCCTTTGTAGGAGCCCGGCTTAACATTGCCTAGAGCGCATAAATTAAAATATAACGACTTAATAAAGTTTTGGCTAGGAAGCGTTGATAACGAGTGGCTGTTTAAGTATGAAATTGCGTCAGATGAGTTAGCATTACAAACAGTATCACTTTGAGAGCTTAATGATGTGGTGATATAAGGCAAGTCTGCTACAGTATTAGCAGTGCTACTCGTTAACACCATTCCCGTGGTGCTATTTTCCACCAGTGCATTCCCGGGGGATAACGTTAAAAAGCCTTCCTTTCCGGCCTCGTTACAGTTTACCTGTATAGACGCTAGGTTACTGGCTAATTTTTTCGGTGTCGGGAAATTCTGACTTAATTGTGTTGGAAAAGTAATATCAGTTTGTGTTATAGGGGTGACTCTGCACGCTTTGAGTGCGGTGATTGTGACGCCATCAGTTTGAGTAAATAATGGGGGATTACTGCGGGAGCCTCCATAGGAGCTAGCCGATAAACGGATACTATTATAAAATGGGAATAATTGATATGTCCCCGGTTTTAACTTACCGCCAACAGCATAAGCAGAATAACTTGATACAGTAAATATGGCTGGGTTTTTTGGGTTTGATGGTTCTTGCATGCCTGTAGCTTTAAAGAAGTTTTTTTGCCCACTTTTGGGGTTTATTCCTAAGTTAGTATCCCCTTTTGCATAGGAACTATTGTAAATATAAAGCCCATTTAATGAGGTGGCTTTTGACCTATTGTAGGTTGCTGAAACATGCTGTATTGACCCATCATAGCGCATAAATTGCGCGTTTAAGGTTCCATTGATGGTGAGAACGATCGCCGGACCCTCAATGTCATCCAAGTTCAAAAAGGGGATGCCCGTTGCGCCTATTTCATCGTAATAGGGTAATGAGAATGAAGAATACTCTTGAGAAGAGACGAATGAATAATTGTCTTCATTGGGGGCAAGATCAGCTCTGGTAGAAAGATAAGCTGTAGTTACTGCAACAGGAGGAACAACCTCTCCTAAATATCCAGTTGCACCAACCGGCACTTTTAAATCAATGGCATGACTCTGTGTGGATAGGGTTAATAAGGTACTGAGCAAGAGTAATGCTTTTTTCATATTCGTTATGCCTGCTGTAGAAAGTCAATATAAGCGTAAAATAAGTATAATAGTGTATTGTAGAGCATATAACGAAATGCTAAGAGAGAATTTGTATTAGCATTTGTAAGTAATGGATACATTTATAATGGGTAAGAGTAGAGTTATATTTTTTATCCGTTCAGCAATGTGTGTTCTGAGTGTATTAGTGAATATGACACTTTGTGTAATAAGATAGAAAAAAGCCGCAGAGAGTGACTTTACTTGCTATATGCATCCAATAAGTCTTGAATACTCACATCCAGAATACCTGTTATCATGGATAGGTCATCTACGAATATTGATTATTTTCCATTTTCATATTGAATATATTTAGTTTCAAGCACGTCTAGGTATTTTATCATTTCTTTAGTTGAGATATTTTGGGCTATCCGCAAGGATTTAATAAATTCACCGAGCTTTTTATTTTTTATAACTCATCCCACCTTTAGATTTGATACCTTGAATACTGAACTCATATTAAGAAAGCCTAATGTGGATTGCTTTTTTTATTTTATATATCAGGTTATTACATTTATTTTTTGTGGGATATAAGCTCGTTGGTATGAATAATTTTGCTTTCTGTCTCAGTTTTATAGAAAACATAGATGAACACTAACTCTTTGTGAGGTGGCTCACTATTTTAATTAATGCAACTGAGCACCAGCAATATAGGAGAAGAAAATGGGTGAGTAAGTGGCTGTGATAAATTGTGACACAAAAGTAATGGGACGTGGTTGGGACTAAGTGATCTTTAAATCATTTTCAAGTATTGTTAAGTGTACCGTTATGGGACGCAATTTCCACTACCTCTGTTAGCTTTTTAATCGGTTTAAACTTTATAGCGTAAAGTGCTTATACGTTATGATTTCATATCATATTACTATATGAGTCAGTAAAGTAGATAGATATAAACACATCATGGTCAACCGCAGAGATTGAAACATTGCAATGTTTCAAATGTTCCATAAATCTTAACAAAGTCACTTTGTTTACGCTAAAAGCGATTGTGTTACCAATATTTTGATTGTTCTTTTAAATAAGGGTAGGTGAACATCATTGTTGTTGATGACTAATGGCCCACCTAGGTCAAACCAAAACTTAAATTTAGGCGTTACTTCAAAAAATAAAATGTCTTTATACCATTTTATGGCATCGTCAAGGCCATCGACATACACATGTACATGGTCTATTGCTGTCAGTTTCATTGCGTACTTCAATAAACATATAGAGTAGGATTCATCAAGGTGAATAATTATGCCAAAAATGATTTTTTAATATTCTATGAGGGGACGGTTGTAGCCTATAAAAAATAATGCCCACCGATAAGTCAAAGATTGTTTAAAAAAGTATGAGATATCTAGGCGAAGCTAACTGAATTTGTTGCTGCATTGGAGAATGTTACACAGGGTTGAGGGTGTTTTTTGATAAGAAAAATAGTTTTTACGCATTTTTCTTGTATTGAATATCAGTTTTTTATGTTTGTGTTGTAACAACGTAGATAGGAACCTAGTTAGCTTAACTTGAAATGCGAGCAATAAGCTAACCTACGGAGTAAAAATGGCAAAGGTAATCACTATTTTTGTATTACTGTACAGTATGAGTTTACCTACTTATGCGATGAAAACCTATCAACTGGATTGCCCTGATCGTGGAATAATGACAGTGCTACATACGAATTATTTAATTACCACTTTGAAATGGGGAAGCGAGTTTTTTGTATCGCGACCGACTATCCGGTATCGCAAGGAAGATGCAAGATATAATATCTACGATTTTTTAAACGGTGATTCTTTGATTAAAACCCTAGGTGACAATAAGCGTTATTATTTTATATATAAAGATGGGGATAGGGTGGAGTGTCATAAGCAAAGTGAAACCCAACTAGTTATTACCCAACTACCTATAGTGCCTTAATAACTGGCTACACCTACCTTTCAATCTTGTTGTGATATTCTAATTCTGATAAGTTTTGCTTCTTCTAATACGCGCTTAGGTAAATAGACTTAATGAAACTTATTTCTTCACTTTTTTGTTCTTTTTTGATTGCTGGGTGTACATTTAATCCTAGTTTTGAAGCGAATAAATCAACATGGCCAAAGCCACATAAAGATCAGCGCACATCTGAACAAAAAAGAATAGATAGAGAAGCTGTACATGAACAACAAAGAGCAGTGATGAGAGGTGAAAAACCAGATTATGGTGTTTTTGATAGGTACTAACTTTTTGTTAAGTGTTTTTTAAAACTGTATGTTATAAACCTTTCTTTTATCACTAAAACAAGTGATTTTCTGGTGGTGAAAACCACCAGTTAAACCATACAATTATATTTCAATACGCCAATATGAATGGCCTCAATACTACCTTGGGGTGACGGTGACTGAGGCTTCATAACCTAATAAATACAAAGCTTGCTCTAAAATATCGAGCTTAGAAGCATAATGGATATCGAGTAAGCGTTCTATCTGCTGCGCATTGATATTTAACCTACGAGCGATATCGAGTCGTTGAATTTTTGAATCTAGCATCGCATTATGTAAGGCAATTTTTAGGCAGCAAGTTATTGGTAGGTAGACAGTGAATGCATTCTCAGTTGGTTGAGTTGGCGTAGGTATTCGTTTTTTCCCTTCAATATACTCTGCAAAAGTGGCTAATAATATTTCTTGGGCTTCTAATTCAACATCTTCTCTACAATAGCTCACACCTTGAAGATCAGGAAAATCAGCAAAACTGATTTCATATGCTCCTTCTTCCTCGACAAACTCGACTGTTGCTTGATAAGTAAACATACCTTTCCTTTTGCTTTTTTAATGAGGGAGGAAGTGTTGCATTTGCTTGAGGGTAAAACAAGGGATAACACATGACTTCCGAGTTTGTATGCTTAACTCTAACCATTATAAGGTAGGCCAAGGAAAAACAGACTAGCTAAAAACCTGATGGGAAGGCCGATAATTTTTTATATGGTCGCCTTAACACAAATGTATCAATAGCGGAATAGTTTTATTCGGAAACTATTAAGAAAGACAAGAAATATATGTGAATTAGGTCACAAACTTAACAATATTTTTAAGCTTAAAATGCAGCAAAATTTGTATCTTTTATAAGCATTATTTTAACTGAATTATTTTAAATAAAATTAATTTATTTTTATTGTTGTTGTTATTGAATTACGGGGTTTACTTAGATTTGGTTTTTAGTCAGCACCATTAGTTAAAATAAAAGTATATAGTAATCTTTGTAAATAATAACATATAGTTATTAGGTGGGCAGTATACAGTTGGGTGCCATTTAAAAAAATAAGTATTGTTACCAGTAAAAATGTGTTTATCGGCAATTATTTTGATCATATTTTGAGTATATTAAAATGATACAAAAAACATATCCTGAACAGAATGTTCTTAATTGAAACCTCTATTTTTTCTCAAAATGATAAAAGAGATTAGTTATCGTAGGTTGATCATTTTATTAAAAAAAATAAATATTCGACTATTTAAATAGAAAAATAAAATCGAATTAATACAAAAATAGACTTTAATGAAGTAATAACAAGATGATTACTGAAAATATAAAATAAACAAAAATATATAACAATAAATTTTAAGTTAAATGAATGATTGATTATATACAATACTCACAAAGTTAATTAATTTTATTAATATTATGATGTGACTATATAATAGACAATGTTTAATGATTCTAATGAAATTTGTGTGGAGTGGCGATAATATGTATGACAATATAATTATTTTTTATCTATACACGATTGAATAATTTTGAATGATGGTTCGTTTTTCAATTAAACACATTGAAAATTAATGACTAAATTTTATTCCCCTTATGCCGATATTGACTTAAATGTAATTTCAACAATTCAGTTTCTCAATACCAAACCTTGATTTGGATCAATATGTTGGTTTTGATGTTGTGATTGGTTTTTATTGCTTAGTTATCACATAAGGAGAGTGAACAGATTGATTAAAATCCTGCCATTTACCTTAGGTTGATTCAAAATGTTGTAGATATTTGGGATAAGATGAAAGAAGATAAAGAAATAATAAAGATTATTTAATGAATTAATGGGTAATCGCCCCAATGGTACAAAAAGAAACATAAGTACCTTGAATAGTTAATTTAGTGGTGCATAATAATTGACGACTAATAATGACATCGGCAAATTCTGACTTTTACTGAAAATGCTAACTTTCTAGTCATTCTTTATTGTTGTAGGTATTCAGGAAATGTATTTAATTTAAGTTTGAAACTTTGTGTTTTTATACTCCAAACTGGGTATTCACCAATGGACAACATGGGAAAGTAATGGAATACATATACCCAATTTAATTACTTTTTATATTTAATAATTTGGCTACACACAATACTTTCAAATTCATATTTGTTCTTTTTGCACACAGATGTTGATAAATATTCGTAAAGGAAAAAAAATGAGCTCGACGACAGATTTTCTGAAGCATATATACGATATTAACCTCTCATATTTGCTATTAGCCCAAAAACTCATCTCTCAAGAGAAAGCCTCTGCGATGTTCCGTTTAGGTATCTCTGATGCAATGGCAACTACTTTAGCAGAACTCACGCTTCCTCAATTAGTCAAATTAGCAGAAACAAACCAGCTAATCTGTCAGTTTAGATTTGAGAATAGCGATACGATAGAAAAGCTAACTCGTGATTCAAGGGTGGATGAATTGCAACAAATTCATACAGGTATCTTACTTTCGACCCGATTATTGCAAACGCATAATGAAGGCGACAATGAAATAGCGAGAAAAAGATGAGTACCGCAGCTGAGAAAAGTATTGTTAAAGAAGCGAATGATATTCGCTTAGCAATGGAGTTAATCTCTTTAGGGGCTCGTCTTCAAATGTTAGAAAGCGAAACTCAAATCAGTCGTGGCCGATTAGTTCGTTTGTACAAAGAGCTAAGAGGCTGCCCTCCACCAAAAGGAATGCTACCTTTTTCGACAGATTGGTTTATGACATGGGAGCAAAATATTCATTCATCCATGTTTTATAATGCTTATCAATTTTTACTCAAAAGTGGCCAATGCAAAGGGGTTGATGCCATATTAAAAGCGTATCGGTTATACCTTGAGCAATGTATTCCAGAGCCTGATCAGGAACCTTTGTTAGCTTTAACGCGTGCTTGGACGCTTGTCCGTTTTGTTGAAAGTGGCATGTTGCAAAGTTCACAATGCAGTTGTTGCCATGGGTCATTTATTACTTATGCACATATCCCTGAAAACAGTTTCACTTGCAGTTTATGCCAGCCGCCATCAAGAGCAATAAAAAAACGTAAACTTTCCGAGCATCTAGCCGATATTACGGTATATCGACAGGATGGCATTACTAAAGCGGTAATGTAATTGGATTGATTGGTCAACAGGCAAAGCTTTTTGCCTGTCATTTCCAAAATTCCCTTTGACTGCCATCTGTTAACCAACGGAGTGAAAGGGAATATTGTGTTAATACTCATCGGGTATCTCATTGTTACAGTAGCGGTTATTGGCGGATATATAATGGTCGGTGGCCATTTAGGTGCGTTATATCAACCAGCTGAATTTGTCATTATTTTAGGCGCAGGTTTAGGTGCGTTTGTTGTTGGTAACAGTGGCAAATCTATCATCGCTTTGTGCAAAGTATTACCAAAACTCTTTCGCCGTTCTTCTTATAACAAAACCATGTCGATGGATTTAATGGCGTTGTTATTTCAATTACTCAATAAATCACGTCAACAAGGGTTACTTGCCCTTGAGAAAGATATTGAGAACCCGCAAGAAAGTGAAATTTTTTCCCAATACCCTCGTATTTTAAAAGATGAAACAACCATGATGTTTGTGGTGGATTATTTGCGTCTGATGGTAAGTAGTAACTTACAAAGCCATGAAATTGAGGCGTTAATGGATGAAGAATTAGAAACCTTTCGTCAAGAAAATGAAGTCCCAGCTTCAGGTTTAAACATGGTTGGAGACTCGATGCCTGCATTCGGGATTGTTGCTGCAGTTTTAGGCGTGGTGAATGCGCTTGGCTCGGCCGACCGTCCTGCGGGAGAGTTAGGCGCTTTAATTGCCCATGCAATGGTTGGGACATTTTTAGGTATTTTAGTCGCTTACGGATTTATTCTGCCATTAGCAGCACTGATTAGGCAGCGTAGTAGCGAACAACTGAAAATGATGGAGTGCATTAAGGTGACCTTTCTTTCAGCATTACAAGGTTATGCGCCGCAAATCGCCGTTGAGTTTGGTCGTAAAGTACTCTTTAGCGTAGATAGACCTTCCTTTGTTGAACTTGAGGATAGAGTTCGTGAGGTGAAAGTAGGCGCTCGCACACAAGAAACGACTGAGGAGTAGCATTAGGATGGCAGCCAATACTCCTCATATTATCCGAGTTAAAAAGCGTAATTCACATCGGCAAAGTGGCCATGGCGGTTCATGGAAAATTGCTTATGCCGATTTTATGACTGCAATGATGGCGTTCTTTCTCGTGATGTGGCTGATCTCAATTTCAAGTCCTCAGGAACTGACTCAGATTGCTGAGTATTTTCGCACCCCATTAAGTACCGCAATTAACCCAGGTAAAAAAAGTGGGGATGCTACAAACCCAATTCCCGGTGGTGGTAAAGACCCTATTTTCCGCGAAGGGGATGTGATGCCAGAACCAAACAATATTATTGACGGTGACGCAAATTATCGCTTTGAAAAATTAAAAAAGTCCCTTGAACAAGCCATTTTAAAAGACCCTCGTTTGAACGAATTAAAACCACATTTGCTCATTGATATGATTAATGATGGTTTACGTATCCAAATTGTTGATAGTGAAAATCGACCCATGTTTAAAGTGGGGTCTGCCACTGTTGAGCCTTATATGCGCGATATCCTACGTGCGATTGCACCGCTTCTGAATGATGTCCCAAACCGTATCAGCATTTCCGGTCATACGGATGATTTACCTTATGCTAATGGGGCAAATTATAGTAACTGGGAGCTGTCATCTGACCGAGCAAACGCTTCTCGTCGTGAGTTAATTCGTGGAGGGATGGATGAAAACAAGGTACTACGAGTTGTAGGAATGGCATCTGCAATCCATTTAGATACCGAAGATGGACTTGCACCTATTAACCGCCGGATAAGCATTATCGTGTTAAATGATGAAGATGCAAAACAAATATTACGTGAATACAGTGGGGCAAAACCCATCAACGATGTGCTGAATAAACCGCAAAAAATATCGTCTGACCCCATTGTGGATGAAATATCTGCGGTAAAAATACCGTGATAAATCATAGTAATTTGAATTTATTACATGATTTGTTTAGTTGTCTGCCGGTCATTCCGGCAGACAGCGTTAAGTGAAACCTAAGCGAAACTGGATAAAAACCATGGATATTACCGAGTTTTATCAAACATTTTTCGATGAAGCCGATGAGTTGCTCAGGGATATGGAACAACATTTACTTGAGCTTGATCCTTTTGACCCGGACAGCGAACAGCTAAATGCCATTTTCCGCAGTGCCCATTCAATAAAAGGAGGAGCTGCAACCTTTGGTTTCACTCAGTTGCAAAACACCACTCATACATTGGAAAACTTGCTGGATAAAGCGCGTCATGATGAGTTAACGCTCACACCTGACATCATTGACGTATTTCTTGATGCAAAAGATGTAATGGCGTCACAGTTAGATGCGTATAAAAATGATTCTTTACCTGATGAGGAAACATTTAAGCGGATTTGCGAGGTCCTTAGCCGGGTTGAAAACCATGCTGAGGAGGTCACTGAGCTAGCTCCATCGCAAACGGAACAATTAGTTGAAACTGAGATTGCAGAAACGGCCACGTCACAAGGCGAGTTTTCACACTATTTTATGATCACATTAAATCAACTAAAAGAAAGTGAAGTTGATTTACTTGCCGATGAATTAAGTTTATTTGGCAATCTGTACCACACTGAAAAAACCGCTGATAGCCTACAGGCTTGGCTTGGAACTAATACAGATATTGATGATATTTGTGGCGTATTATGTTTTGTGGTTGACGAGTCACAAATTACTCATCAAACGGTCTCTTTTAGCGACTGCCAGGCTGTTGCTCCTGAAAAAATCACTGCTAGTGAACCTGACAACCAAGCCAACGCCAACGTTGTTGAGCCGAAGGAAGAAACTAAGCCAGTAGCCACATCACCGGCTACTGCTGTAACAACGAATACATCGAAAAAACCTGCTGTAGCTAAACCCAAAGGGGACTCTAGCAGTATTCGTGTTGCAGTCGAAAAAGTTGACCAACTGATTAACTTAGTTGGCGAGCTAGTCATTATCCAATCTATGTTGACGCAACATAGCCAGCAAGTAGACCAAAACGAATACAGCGATTTATTAAGTTCGATTGTGCAATTAGAGCGGAATTCACGGGCATTACAAGAATCTGTTATGTCTATTCGCATGATGCCAATGGATTATGTCTTTAGCCGTTTTCCTCGCATGGTACGCGATATTGCATCGAAATTAGGCAAAAAAATCGAACTCAAAGTGGAAGGTAGCTCCACGGAGCTAGATAAAAGCTTAATAGAGCGGATTGTTGACCCGCTAAATCATTTGGTACGCAATAGTCTTGATCACGGAATTGAAAAACCAGAAGTTCGGTTAGCCAATGGTAAACCAGAAGCTGGCACATTAACGTTGGCTGCGGCACATCAGAGCGGCAATATTTGCATTGAAGTTCGTGATGATGGTGCGGGGTTAAACCGTGAACGCATTTTGGCAAAAGCCAAGTCTCAAGGCATGAATGTGCATGACGGGATGAGCAATGATGAAGTAGCCATGCTGATTATGGCACCCGGTTTTTCAACTGCTGAGGTCGTGACGGATGTCTCTGGTCGGGGTGTTGGAATGGATGTTGTTAAGCGGAACATTCAAGACATGGGAGGGCGTATTCAGATAGGTTTCACCGAAGGTAAAGGGACAATCATCCGTATTTTACTCCCCTTAACTTTGGCTATTCTCGATGGTATGTCCGTAAAAGTTGCGGAAGACGTATTTATCGTGCCGTTAAGCGCCATCATCAGCACATTACAACCACGTCAGGAAGATATTTACCGTTTAGCGGGTGAAGAAAAAATGTTGCTTGTGCGTGGAGAATACTTACCACTCGTTGAATTACATAATGTTTTTTCAATTGACGGGGCTGAACGCCATTTAGATAACAGCATTGTGTTGATTATCCAAAATGCAGGTCATCGCTTTGCCTTATTAGTTGACAAGCTAGTAGGACAACAACAAGTGGTGGTGAAAAATATTGAAAGTAATTATCGCAAGATCCCAGGTATTTCTGCAGCAACAATTATGGGCGATGGCTCTGTTGCATTGATTTTAGATGTGGCCGAGCTGCAAAGAATGAATAACAGCATTTTGATTAAAAAGAAACAACAGGTTTCTCAACCTGTCGTGCACTAAATAGAGGCCATACACCATGTCTATGTTAGATGATGATTTAAATAAACACGAAGAAGAAAAGAACGGCGAAGGCTATCTTATTTTCACTTTAGGTGAAGAAGAGTACGGCATTGAAATTTTAAAAGTGCAGGAAATTCGTGGCTATGAGCAGGTTACTCGTATCGCGAATACACCAGATTTTATTAAGGGCGTGACCAATTTACGTGGTGTGATTATCCCTATTATTGATTTACGCGTGAAATTCTCCCATGAAAACGTGGTGTATAACGATAATACCGTTGTCATTGTGGTGAATTTAAAAGACCGAGTCGTTGGAATTGTTGTGGATGGTGTTTCTGATGTGCTGGTATTAAATGAAGAACAAATCGCACCGCCACCTGATTTTGCAGTGACCTTATCGACACAATATTTAACAGGTCTTGGGACAGTTAATGACCGTATGTTGATATTAGTCGATATTGAAAAGTTACTAACAAGCGATGAAATGGCACTAATTGACAGCATGGCTGAGTAATTCTCAGCCTAACTATTTGTGCAAATAATAATAAGTCATTGGCTAAAGTTTTTGGCTTGATGACCGATATCCAAAATACAACAAAATTATGTTAGTAAAACGTCATGTACAGTCGAATTAAAATCGTATCAGGACTTTTGTCCGTCATTTTTATCTTTATTTTACTGCAGCTGGTATCCAGTGGTTTGATGTTTACCAAACTGGGCGATAACAGCGACAGTATAAATTACTTGAATTCATTACAACGCCAAAGGCAAGTCTTAACAGAAAGTTGGGTTAATTTATTACAAGCTCGAGCTAATTTAAATCGGTCAATTAACGCTTATTTATTAGAAGGGCGCAAAATTCAAGACGATGCCACCAATGAAGAGCTGATTAAGGCTGCGAAAAATAACTTCAAAGCGGCGGATGGTGCTTATGACCGTTATAAGAAGCTAATGCAAAGTTCGGATTATGATAAAGCCAAATTTGAACAGCTTTTTAACACTTATGAAACCTACCGAAATGCACTAATTAAGCTAGGTGAATATGCAGAAAAAGGTGATTTAGAAGGTTTTTATGCCCATAGAACCTCAGGGCATCAAGTGAAATTTGAAGAGCAATTTAACGCATACTTTGCTGATATCTCCTCTGACTTTCAAGCCGAAGTCGTAAATGCAGACAATAATTATCGCCAGTCATTATATATGTTGATGACGTTATCGATTGCGTTAGCCTTTATTGGTTTCTTCAGTTATCGCTATGTTCGTAAGGGAATTATTGAACCTCTCAGTTTATTAAACCAACGAATTCAAGTCTTTGCTTCAGGGGATTTGACGCCAAATATAACCACAACGGCGAACAATGAAATTGGTGAGTTGGCGAATGGTGTCCAGCACATGCAGCAGGAGTTGATTAATACAGTGCGTGGCGTATTGGATGGTAGCGAAACTATTTACCAAGGCACTACTGAGATTGCTGCGGGTAATAATGATTTATCTGCACGAACAGAGCAACAAGTAGCTTGCTTGGAAGAGACTTCTGCCAGTATGAGTGAGCTGACGGCAACGGTGAAACAAAACACTGAGTATGCACATCAAGCCAGTGAATTTGCTAGCCAAGCATCGGTTATTGCGAAAGAGGGCGGTAAGGTTGTTTCCAATGTGGTGAGTACCATGTTGAACATTGCGGATAGCTCGCAAAAAATTTCTGATATTACCGCCGTCATTGACAGCATTGCCTTCCAAACCAATATCTTAGCATTGAATGCAGCAGTAGAAGCTGCACGAGCGGGTGAGCATGGGCGCGGGTTTGCAGTCGTTGCCGATGAAGTGCGTAACTTAGCTCAGCGTAGTGCGGATGCGGCAAAAGAAATTAAAACGCTTATTGAAGATTCAGTATCAAGAACGGATACCGGGGCACGCCAAGCCGAAGACGCAGGTGAGACAATGACTAAAATTGTCGAATCGGTTACCCGTGTGACAGACATTATGACTCATATTGCAACGGCTTCCGATGAGCAAAGCAAAGGGATTGCCCAAGTCAGCATCGCCGTAGCCGAAATGGATAAAGTCACACAGCAAAACGCGTCTTTAGTTGAGCAATCGGCAGTTGCTGCCAATGTATTGGAAGAACAAGTCGCGAAACTGTCGCAATTGATTTCTATCTTCCGCTTACCACCATTAAAACAAAGTGAAATACGTAATATTAAACCGGCAGAAAGAACGGTTTCGAATATCGTTAAAACGCCGGATTTAACAAAAATATCATCGAAGGAACATAAAGATGATGACAATTGGGAAACTTTCTAACGATTAAGCTCAGTTTTACGCTGCAAAGCTTCGGTTTTGCAGCGTTTCTGTGCATTAGAAAACAAGGCAATGTATTAGGCGATCAGTTCTCTTAGCTGGCACAAGTGGGGATTTCAATGTTTGGTAAAAATATCCGGATTTCAGTGAGTTTATATCTACTTCTCATTTTATTTTGTGGGATGCAGATCGTGTCTAGCGGGGTTTCTGTTGGAATAGTTGTTAGTGAATTAAATTCATTGGAACGCATCGATTTAGGGTCAAATAAGCGTGCACTATTAGAAGAAACGAATAAACACTTAATGCAGGCACGTAACAGCCTGACGCAAATTGCATTACTGAATAAAGTTGGGGGGCATGAGCCTCTGATAGAAGAAACACAGGTGACATTCGATAATTTACTAGCGGAAGCGGCTAAAGATTACACCGAATTTAAAAACCAGCCAATCCTTAGTGAAGAAGAGAACCTCGCGGCGCTGGATGAAAGGTACCAAGCTTTTGTTATCACATTAAAAGCGTTAAAAACGCATTTAGATAATAAAGATGTTCCAGCTTACATTGCCTTACCCGCTCAAGAAAACCAAGAACAACTTGAAGCAGGGATTCGCGATTACCTCGATTTACTGAAAATCGAGAATGAAGAGTCTTTATCTGCGGCAAGGATGTACAACACCTTCGCTTGGAGCTCATTTATCTCTGTTATCGTGATCATCATAGTAGTCATCGCATTTGCCCACTATTGGATGAAACGCAAGGTAATCACTCCTCTTAAAAGTATGGGAGAACACTTTGCATTAGTCGCAGATGGGAAATTAAACCAAACTATCGAAGTGAAAACGGGTGATGAAATTGGCGAGGTTTTTGGCAAGTTAAAGCAAATGCAAGAGTCTTTAGTCACATCAGTGACAGCGCTGCGTTCAAATACCGACCAAATGTATACGGGTATCCGCGAAATTGCTTTAGGCAATAATAATTTATCCTCACGTACTGAGCAGCAAGCCGCATCTTTGGAAGAAACGGCGGCTAGTATGGAAGAGCTGACAGCAACGGTTAAGCAAAACGCAGACAACGCGCGTCAGGCGAGTGAATTGGCGGTGAGTGCTTCTAAGACGGCAACGAAAGGGGGCGAAATTACAGAAGATGTCATCGATACCATGACGTCGATTGCAAACAGCTCTCAAAAAATCAGTGCCATTATTAGTGTGATTGATGGTATTGCTTTCCAAACTAACATCTTAGCGCTAAATGCTGCTGTTGAAGCTGCGCGAGCGGGTGAACAAGGGCGAGGTTTCTCTGTTGTTGCAGGGGAGGTTAGGGCCTTAGCCCAGCGCAGTGCCGAAGCCGCCAAAGAAATTAAAACTCTTATTGATGAGTCCGTGGGCCGTGTAAGTCAAGGTTCTCAATTAGTGAATGAAGCGGGTACCACAATGAGTGAGTTGGTTGCAGCTGTTAACCAAGTTACTGAATTGATGGGAAATATTGCTTCAGCCTCAAATGAACAAAGTCGGGGTATTGAGCAAGTAGCTACCGCTGTAAGCCAAATGGATCTTGTCACCCAGCAAAACGCAGCTTTAGTGGAACAATCTACTAGTGCTACTGCTGCCTTAGAAGATCAGGCCAACAACTTAGTTGATACCGTTGCGTTCTTTGAACTCCCCGAAAATGGGACTCAGCGAATTCGACGTTGAGTAGATGAGTTTTAATTTACAGTTTTAAGTGAATCAATTTATTGGTTTTCGGCTGAGGAAGTGAAACACAATTTTCATTTCCTCCGCCATCAAGAGCAGCCTGAATATCCGGCTGCTTCTGGGTTTTTATTGAATAGGACGACAAGTACGATGCTTTTTGTACCACAGGTGGAACCACTGACTGATGATGAGTTTAGTCGGGTTTGTCGATTTATTCATAAAAAATCAGGCATTGTCCTTACCATGAATAAAAAAAATATGGTCTATAACCGGCTATTAAAGAGGTTAAGGGATTGTAATATCGGCAATTTTTCGGATTATTTGCGGATGTTAGAGCGTGAACCTCAGCATCCAGAGTGGCAAGCTTTTGTAAATGCTTTAACCACCAATTTAACGGCCTTTTTCCGCGAACCGCATCATTTTGTGACGCTGGCGGAGTTTATCCGTACACGGAAAAACAGCCCTATTAATGTTTGGTGTGCAGCTTCTTCGACTGGTGAGGAACCCTACTCTATCGCCATGACACTGAGTGATGTTCTGGGGCCTAATGCTGTTAATGCCAAAGTGATTGCTAGTGATATTGACACTGAAGTCTTGGAAAGAGCTAAGCAGGGTGTATACCGCATTGAAGAGTTGAAGAACCTAAGTGCATTACAGCGACAGCGCTATTTTATGAAAGGTGTTGGTGAGTTTGATGGCTATGCCCGAGTGAAACCCGCATTACGGCAAATGATTGAATTTCGTTACTTAAATCTTAGCGACCATGACTGGCAATTACAGCATCGTTTTGACGCTATTTTTTGCCGTAATGTCATGATTTATTTTGATAAAGAAATGCAAATGAAAATGCTAGAGCGTTTTGTTCCATTGCTTAAGCCAGATGGTTTGTTATTTATTGGACATTCAGAAAATTTATCTCAGTTATCGCAAAGTTTTGTGATTAAAGGGCAAACCGTCTACAGCTTGCAAGCTGCGAGGAGGGGGTAATGAAAAAAATTAAAGTGCTATGTGTGGATGACTCAGCACTGATGCGTCAATTAATGCGCGAAATTATTAATAGTCATGAAGACATGGTAGTGGTGGATACCGCACCAGATCCTTATGTTGCACGTGACTTAATTAAACAACATGAGCCTGATGTCATTACGCTAGACGTCGAAATGCCACGTATGGATGGTATTGATTTCTTAGAAAAATTAATGCGTTTACACCCAATGCCCGTCGTCATGGTTTCGACATTAACCTCTAAAGGTTCCGAAGTGACGTTAAAAGCACTGGAATTAGGCGCGGTAGATTTTGTCACCAAACCGCAAATTGGTATCCGTGAAACGATGATCAGTTATCGCGATGTGATTGGTGAAAAAATTCGTGCAGCGGCGATGTCAAAAATTACACAGCGCAGTCGTTTTACGCGTGCAGAGAAAAAAGTTACAGAGCCGATTTCACAGGCTAAAGCTTTGTCTCCATATGTTTGTAATAGCCGAGTCATTGCGGTTGGTGCATCGACTGGGGGGACAGAGGCGATACGTCAATTTCTTGAAATGCTCCCTAAAGAGTGCCCGCCCGTAGTGATCACCCAGCATATGCCCGCAGGGTTTACTCGCTCGTTTGCTGAAAGACTAAATAAACTTTGCGTGTTGACAGTCAAAGAAGCGGAACACAACGAATTGCTGCAAAAAGGCCATGCGTACATTGCTCCTGGCGACTCACATATGCTAATTGCAGATAAAGGCAAAGGTTTTCAAGTCATTTTGCAACAGAGTGAGCCGGTTAACCGCCATCGCCCATCTGTTGATGTGTTATTTGATTCTGTTGCCCAGTGTGTTGGCCGAAAATGTATTGGCATTTTGCTGACAGGAATGGGAATGGATGGGGCAAAAGGGCTACTTAATTTACGCCAGCAGGGGGCTATCACTTATGCGCAAAACGAAAGTAGTTGCGTTGTATTTGGTATGCCGCGTGCTGCGATAGAAATGGATGCGGCGGATGAGGTGCAAGATATTCTTAAAATTGCCCCTAGCGTTTTAGCAAGACTTTCTTCTGTGTCGGTTTAACGATGCAGAAATTCACAATTGTTTTTTGAAGGAGTGGTTATGGCCGCTAAAGATCTCAGTTTTTTGGTTGTCGATGATTTTTCTACAATGCGTCGTATCGTCCGTAACTTATTAAAAGAGCTCGGGTTTAATAAAATAGAAGAAGCAGAAGACGGCGTTGATGCATTAGAGAAGATCCGCACAGGCAATATCGATTTTGTTGTTGCAGATTGGAACATGCCAAATATGGATGGTTTAGAACTGCTTAAAACTATCCGTGGTGATGATGCCCTGAAACATATTCCAGTTCTAATGGTCACCGCAGAAGCCAAAAAGGAAAATATTATTGCAGCCGCACAAGCAGGAGCAAGTGGTTATGTGGTTAAGCCGTTTACCGCAGCTATCTTGGAAGAAAAATTAAATAAAGTTTTTGAAAAAATGGGTCTGCAATAAACGCGTATACCAAAGGAGATTGTCATGACAGAACAGTGTGGTATCGGGAGCAATCGCAATGGTAATGATGATTTAAAACAAGTCATTACGCGGATTGGTACCTTAATGAGAACGCTAAGAGAGAGCATGCGAGAGCTTGGTCTTGAAAAAAGTGTTCAACAGGCGGTTGCCAGCATTCCTGATGGTAAAGATAGGTTACGTTATATTGCTCAAATGACTGCGCAAGCAGCAGAAAAAACGTTAAATGGCATTGATGTTATCAAGCCATTACAAGTTGATATGAATAAAAACGCACAAGCGTTACAACAGCAATGGCAAGAAGCGGAAAATGATGCTGTCCCGGCTCAATTGCGACAATCAACAGAGGCATTTTTAAGCCAAGTGATCCAAGACAGCGAAACGACTAAAGCTGAACTACTTGAAATTATGATGGCGCAAGATTTCCAAGATTTAACAGGGCAAGTCATCAAAAAAATGATGGAAGTTGTTGAAGAAGCGGAAAAACAATTACTGGCTTTGTTGATGGAGAATACGCCACCAGAAATGCGCGTCAAAACGCAAAATGAAGGTTTGCTCAATGGGCCTCAAATTAATAAAGAAGGTGTGAACGTAATGGCATCACAGTCACAGGTTGATGATCTTCTTGATGAACTCGGTTTCTAACCGAACATTTTAAGCCTTTGTTTATGGAGCTACCCTAATAGTCATCCTGCTAGAGTAGCTTCAATTTAGTTGATTATATCTTCATCAGACTGCAAGCGGCTGCGCTGTTGACTACATTCATTCACCTTAGTCACTTTGTTGATAGAGGCTTTATCGACGAGTTCATTTATTGGCTAGCGCTAACTTGAGTTATTTAGAGTATAGGGGGTATTGTAATGATAAATAACGATTTAATCTCTACTATAGTCAGGGACACTGAAACAGAACAACATAATGAGACTGATATTGAATCACCTTATATAGAATTAGAAATACGCAAAGAGATGATTAACCAGCTTAAATTAGCCCGCATTGCCAATAATTTAACCCAAGTCCAAATCGCTGAAAAAATGAAAACGCAAAAGCAAAATATTTCACGTTTAGAAAAAGGGCAATTTGACCCTAAGCTTGGCACATTACTAAAGTATGCAGATGCATTAGGCATGCGCCTTTCACTGAGCGTCACGGTCAAATAAGTTGAAAGGTACAGCGAATATTAATCATGCTGATATACCGTGATGATTTTGCTGCCGAGCACCTGTTCTAGTTGGTCGATAAAGCAGTCTTGTATGTCCCAATTATGGAAGCTAAAACCTAAATTTCCAAAAGCCCATTGTGGGTCAAAATTCCAACCGGAAAGTGGGGCATTGAAGTTGCAATTAAAACACCCAAGAATTTCAGGTCTCCCTTCGTACCAATCGGAAACGGTATCGCCCCATGCGTTACTATGTTCACTTTGTTCTTTGGCGCATTGTGGGCAATAAATACCAAGACCATTTCCCCCTGCGTGGAATACGGTGCGTTCGGTGACGATAGTTAAATAGTTTTTTAATGTCTCTTCAGGTAATTGAGTCGGTACTATCTCATCATTGACAACATAGAGAATTGGCTCTTTATAGGCGGGCGTTGGGCGATAAATGACTTCACCATATTCAATATGTTGAAAATGTGGGTCAATAATGCCTTGTTGCTTTAGCCAATTAAGTATGTGCTGCGCATGCTTAGGGGCATCTTCTAAGGGAATATCAGGGGCATCTTCTAAGGGAATATCAGGGGCAACAAGATGACAAATATCCATAATAACCTTTTATTGTTAAAAGCCATCAATAAGTAAGTCAATTGCGTGTTTAATCGTGTTTTGTTGGCAGTTCAAGTCAACGATTTCTTTCCCTAATAATGAATGAGGGACGCAAGCCATTTGGTGTGTCATTAAAACAAACACCTGCCCGTTGCTAAATAACTGGGGGTTAAGGCAAGTAGGTAATGGTTTTTTAGCTAGCCTGCTATCGAATAACGGGATGACTAAAAGAGTATTCAATATATCAATAATATTACTTTGAATGTCCAGTAAATATGGGTGTTTGACTGTATCTTCTCGATTTTGATAGAGGCAATATTGCATTAAAAACCCTTGTATTTATCTGAGAGTAATCCGTATTCTTCATTGTTCCTATTTAATTGATTAAAACCTTCGATATTTTCATTTTTCCACTTTTGTGCTTCTAGGCGTTTTAATTCAGCTTGTAAGGCACAAGTTAGTATTGCAGATAAGTTGAGTTTAGCCCGCCTTGCTTGTTCGCAGAGCTCAGGCGCTACAGTGATACTGATGTTTTTTTATTCTTTATTAATACGAAATATAGGATTATCTTCAGTGAGCGCTCATGTTTGCGAAGCTATTCGCAAGATTGCTGGCTTATTGCTCAATGGGCAAATAACCCCCTCGAAGTGTGTCTATTTTCCACCATTGATTTTCTTACACTCTGTCATGCTATGCGATAACTCGTATTTTAAAATGATGGAACAGATGTGTCCGACGAGAGTGATGTAGAAAAAACAGAAGAACCCACTCCCCATAAAAAGCAGAAAGCCAAAGATGATGGGCAAATAGTTCGTTCAAAGGAATTGAGCTCGTTAATGATGATGTTAGCGGGTATTAGCTTACTGTGGCTAAGTGGTGGGCATCTGGCAACTCAACTAAGACAAATAGCTCGCCAAGGGTTTATTTTTGATGGGCATTATTTACAAAATACGGGCTTAATGATCAGCTACTTAGCTAGGGTCGTTAGTGAGGCATTATTTGCTTTACTTCCGGTGATTGGTGGGTTGGCGCTCGTTGGGATTTCGGCTTCGTCACTGGTGGGCGGGCTAGTATTTAATAGCAAATTGATTAAGTTTGATTTGAAAAAACTTAACCCGTTGAAAGGGTTAAAACGTATTTTTTCAATGAATGCATTATCTGAGCTATTTAAAGCAATTTTGAAATCGTTATTTGTTGGGTTAGGGGCCTTTATATTTTTATGGGAAAGCTGGCCATCATTGCTGCATTTAGTGATGGAATCACCGATTACCGCCCTTAGTAATGCACTACAAAAAGTAATTTTTGCTGGCTACTTAATTGCCTTTTTACTGATCCCAATGGTGGCGTTTGATGTGTTTTACCAATTTCGCTCTCATTTGAAAAAATTAAGAATGAGCCGCCAAGAAATCAAAGATGAATTTAAACAGCAAGAGGGTGACCCCCAGATAAAAGCCAAAATTCGCCAGCAGCAACGTGCTATCGCGCGTAATAGGATGATGGCGGATGTCCCCAATGCGGATGTGATAGTCACCAACCCAACCCATTATGCGGTGGCGCTAAAATATGATGATAAAAGAATGGGAGCGCCAAAAGTATTAGCAAAAGGTGCCGGGGTTTTTGCTCAACGTATTAAAGAAATCGGTGAAGAACACCGAATATTGCAGTTAGAAGCACCGCCCTTAGCACGTGCATTATATCGCCATGCAGAGATAGGACAAAGTATCCCTGTTGCCTTATATGCTGCGGTAGCAGAAGTTTTAGCATGGGTTTACCAATTACGTCGTTGGCGTCGTGAAGGTGGGCTCAGACCGAAAAAACCGAAAAATTTACCAGTGCCACCAACACTGGACTTTGCTGGAGATAACAATCGAGATGGCTAATTTGGCTTCACTTTTAAAATTGCCGAAAAACTTACAAGGAACGCAGTGGCAAATACTTGCGGGTCCGGTTCTTATCTTATTGATTTTGTCGATGATGGTACTGCCATTGCCGGCATTTTTATTGGATTTATTGTTTACTTTTAATATCGCACTTTCCATCATGGTATTGCTAGTGGCGATGTTCACTAAACGGACCCTCGATTTTGCCGCGTTTCCAACCATCTTGTTATTCGCCACATTGTTACGTCTTTCCCTTAACATTGCTTCCACGCGGATTATTTTACTTGATGGTCATACAGGGCCAGACGCAGCAGGGCGAGTCGTTGAAGCATTTGGCCACTTTTTAGTCGGCGGTAATTTTGCTATCGGTATTGTGGTATTTATCATCCTAGTATTAATTAACTTTATGGTTATCACTAAAGGTGCGGGGCGCATTGCGGAAGTGGGCGCACGCTTCGTACTTGATGGTATGCCGGGTAAGCAAATGGCTATCGACGCAGACCTCAATGCTGGCATCATTAGTGATGACGAAGCGAAAAAACGCCGTGCCGAAGTAACCCAAGAAGCTGATTTTTACGGTTCAATGGACGGGGCGAGTAAGTTCGTCCGTGGCGATGCTATCGCGGGGATCATGATTATGGTGATTAACGTGATTGGAGGCTTAATTGTTGGGGTCGGTCAACATAATATGTCTCTGGGGGATGCGACCAGTGCCTATACCTTGTTAACCATCGGTGATGGTTTAGTCGCCCAAATTCCGGCATTAATTATTTCGACCGCGGCAGGGGTTATCGTCACTCGTGTTGCAACGGATGAAGATGTGGGTGAACAGATGGTCAACCAACTCTTCAATAACCCGCGAGTGATGTGGCTCAGTGCAGGGGTCCTTGGGCTAATAGGTTTAATACCTGGAATGCCTAACTTTGTTTTCCTGTTGTTTACTGCAGCGTTAGCGGCATTGGGTTGGTATCTAGTTCGTAAAGCTCAGCAACCGGAAAATGCCGCGGGGGACAACAACCAAGCACAACATTTTCAAGAAGCGAACAAAGTTGTTGAAGCAACGTGGGATGATGTGCAATTAGAAGACTTGTTAGCGATGGAGGTCGGGTATCGATTGATACCGCTCGTTGACAGTGAGCAGCAAGGTGAATTGCTGGGTCGCCTTCGTGGTTTACGTAAGAAATTCGCTCAAGAAGTAGGCTATTTGCCCCCTGTTGTCCATATTTGTGACAACCTAGCACTTTCCCCATGTGAATACCGTATTTTAATTAAAGGCGCTGAAGTTGGGCGTGGTGAAGCACAACCGGGGCGTAGTCTTGCTATCGACCCTGGTAATGCGGCGGGGTCATTGCAAGGTGATGAGACTAAAGAACCTGCATTTGGTTTACCTGCCGTTTGGATTGATGATGATTTACGTGAGCAAGCGCAAATTCAAGGCTATACGGTAGTGTCTGCGAGTACCGCGGTAGCAACGCATTTCAATCAAATTTTATTGCAAAACTCAAGCACGTTATTTGGTCGCCAAGAAGCACAAATGTTATATGACCGAGTGAAAAAAGAGATGCCAAAACTGGCTGATGACCTGATCCCCGATACCATCTCATTAACAATTTTGCACCGTGTTCTACAGAATTTATTAATGGAAGACGTAGTGATCCGCGATATGCGTACCATTATTGAAACACTAGCAGAAATGGCGGGGGAAAATGGCGAGCAAAAAGACACGGACTATTTAACTTCGCAAGTGAGAATTGCATTAGGCCGCGCTATTACTCAACAGTGGTTTGGTAATGCAGAAGAAATTCAAGTTATTGGTTTAGATGCGGGGCTTGAACAGATTTTATTGCAAGCGGCCAAAAATGGTGGGGGCTTAGAGCCTAACCTTGCGCAGTTTATTCAAACTCAAGCAGAACAAGCAATTTCTCACCAAGAAGCGATGGGGGCTCCTACAGTGTTATTAGTTAACCATGCTTTACGCCTAATTTTATCGCGTTTCTTACGCCGAAGTTTGCCGCAGTTAGTGGTGATGTCTAATTTAGAAATGACTGACCACCGTAAGATTAGAATGACTTCGATGATTAGTGGTAGCTAACCCTGTTGCGCCAACCTATATGGCCTGTAGGATAGGTATGTCATTGTTTTAAGGCATATACCGGAGGCGTATATTTGAACCCACGTTAAAGCGTAAAGAAAGTATGCAAGGTCACTCTTATTCGAGTGGCCTTTTCGCATTTGATAGCTGATTAAAATGAACTAATTTGTTTATGAGGGGAAACTGAATTAGGCCTTTATCAGAGGCTTCTTAGATGGGCTGCATATCAGGGGATAGCCAGCAGGTCGGTTAAATGGCGGTAGGTTTCCTTTAGTCGACTTAATGTTGAAGCTATATCAGGTCATTGAGTAAGCTGTCTGATAGGCTTTGAGATGATAAAAAAGGGTTTTTGAACTAGGCAGAACACAGCTTAAATCGAAATTTTTTTACCTAAAACAGGGCGTTTTGATTCTAAACCATCAGCACCATAAGTGGATTGGTTATTGTGTTTCTTTACAAAGTTTAGGCGTTGAGCATTGAGTTCTATATGTAATTGCAGCATTTGGTGGTTGCGATAGTTTAATTCTTTTAAGCTGGTTGTTAATACTTTAATCGCTTCCCATACACTGGCTAATTCAGTATTACCTTCATAAGGCGCGGTAATTTCTGCTTGTGATTCGAGTTGTAGCCGCTGGGTCTCCCCATGGCCTATCGCCGCAACAAGGAAACGTTTTTGTTCAGTCGTTTCCTGAAAAGGCGAAGGCGGAACACGCTGGTAACCTAATAGTAGTTCCTCATTTTTCATCACGATTTGCAATGATTGTAAATGAGCATGTTGCTGTTCTAGCAAGATTAATAGTTCATCAGTCATGGTAGTTATTTATTTCATTGATAACATGCACTCATGTGCATCACGTAAAATGCCATCAGCAATCTTTTCTGCATCCATTTTCAGGGTGCCATCTTTGATAGCTTGTTTAATTTGTTCAACTTTAGCGCTGTTAATATCGCTAGCTTGGGGCTGTAATAATTTTTTTTGCAGCTCACTCGGGACAAATGTACTTTCTTTAATGATTTCATTTGTCGAAATTTTTTTATCGCGCATCGGGGTAGCCGTATCTTGTGGGTCACGGTTTGTTACCTGAGTTAGCGCAGAAATTGCAGGTGTTTGCTCAATAGCCATAATGTGTTTTCCTGTTCCCGATTTTTATCATATGAGAGTTATCGGCGTATTTTGTGGGATCTTTAGTCTTTATAGTGTTACAAAATATTGCCTTTATTCGTCATATTTCAAGCCGCCTCTGCGTTAACTTACGCTCATTCGCACTAGTCACTTACTTATGTAAGCTCCTAGCGACTCATTCACTTGTCGCCTTGATGCGACTTGAACTATTTAGAATAAAGGTTCATTTTGAGTGAGTTGACATTAAGTACAGACTCGTCATATTCGGTCTTGATGGCATTTATTTTAATGCGATATTAACACTGCCATTCTCTTGTGCTAACCCATTGACTACTTGACCATTGAGTAATCTTACACGAATATTTTGCCCAATGGTGGCATTATTAATGGCTCTTCCTTCGTATTTCACTGAAAAATTTTCCCCATTAGCAAAGACAAATACGGTTTGACCTGCTTTTATTGCCCAAGGGAGTCGGATCATCGATTTGGTAAATGTTTGCCCCGCTGGGATATTACGAAGTGCTATTGCGCCGCGTAGTGCCATTTTATCAGTACTCGCTCCAGCGGGAAGCTTATGTAATAAGCCTTTTTTACTGCCAATATCCACAAACTCAATAGATTCACCACGATTTATATTACGTGTTGCAACGAAATATTGCCCCGTCACATTCACAATTAGCTGAATAAATTGTTTTTTCTTACCACACTGCACTGGAATAGATACATTTCCCATATTTCTGCCCCCAATAGGTGGACTGATTTGGGGTTTCTCACAGCTTGGCCAACGTTCAATCGGCGTTTTGATCTCAATAGAAACTTGGTTTTTTTTACCGTGAATTTGGCGGAAATAGTGATTGATATCTTGAGGTAATGAAGCTTGAGCAAGGCTAATGGTTAACCCTAATACACTAATTACAATGCTAAATGACAGCTTTTGACGATAACGCATGTAGGGATAGCCTCCTTGGTAAGCAAACTTTTTCACGATTGCAGTTTACGCAGGTCTTTAATAATGAATGAGCCAAATAGGTCAATTATTTTGCCTTTATCTTGCCATTAGATTTTTTAGTAGACGGCTAAGATATGCAGGTCGAATTTTAAATTATATGAGCGAATGTTCAGATTCAGGAGTCGCTTTATTTCCATTGAGGGCCATCATGATTGATAAATTAAATGCCACGTTTGCTTTTCAGCAGCAGGCGTTATCAATACGCGAAGCAAGGCAGACTGTTTTGGCTTCAAACATCGCAAATGCGGATACTCCGGGCTATCAAGCACGTGATATTGACTTTAATCGTCAACTTCAACAAGCAATGGACAAAGGTGTCGTTGGTTCAAAGGGCGTCACCCTTGCCGTGACAGCTAAAGGCCATATCGAAGGACGAGGCATTAAAGCGCCAAATTTAGACTTGAAATACCGTGTTCCTTATCAGACATCGATGGATGGTAATACGGTAGATATGGATATTGAACGTAGTCAATTCGCTGATAATACCCTGAAATATCAGGCTGATCTCACATTTATTAATAGCCGCGTTAAAAGTATGTTGGCTGTTCTACAGCAAGGGTAATAAGCATGGCGTTACTGAGTATTTTTGATATTTCTGCTTCTGCATTAACAGCGCAGTCTCAGCGTTTAAATGTCAGTGCAAGCAACATGGCAAACGCTGAAAGCGTCGCAGGACCGGACGGGCAGCCGTATCGTGCAAAGCAAGTGGTCTTTCAAATGGCACCACAAGGGCGCAATGAAGTGGGTGGTGTGCGTGTGAGTGAACTCATTGAAGACCCCGCACCGCCGCGTATGGAATATAAGCCTGGCCATCCACTGGCTGATGAAAAAGGTTATGTGCAAATGCCAAATGTCGACATGGTCGGGGAGATGATCAACACCATTTCGGCTTCTCGGAGTTATCAAGCCAACCTTGAAGTGATGAATACGGCAAAAACGTTATTGCAAAAGACATTAACAATAGGCCAGTAAGGGAGGTTTGTAATGGGAATTGCCGCCACAATGTACGACTCTTTGGATAATACTACAGCCGGTCCAGAGCCGGCTGCCAGTAATGTGCCAAAGAAAAGTCAAAGTGATGATATGCGTGACACATTTTTAAAGATGATTGTCACACAGATGCAAAACCAAGACCCTACTAACCCTATGGAAAATACCGACTTGACCAGTCAATTGGCACAAATCGCAACGCTTGAGAGTATGAATAAGCTAAGTGATAGCGTTAGTGGTATTTCCCAACAAATCGGTTCAGGGCAATCATTACAAGCCACTCAGCTTGTTGGCAAAGGTGTTCTTATTCCTCGCAACGAAATTATTTTAGCGCCACTTAAAAAAGAGAGCACTGGCGAAGATAGTTCAATCATTAAACCTTCAAATCCATTACCGGATGAGGGGATTAGCCCTGATAGTCCTTCAAACTTTGCACTGAGTGATAAAAGTGTGATGGGTGATGAAGGCGGCAGCGAAGAACCACAGTCCGAATTTATCTCATCTCCGTTTGGTTTCTTTTTGCCGAAATTGGCAGATAACGTTGAAATTACTATTCGCGATAAAAACAGAATGGTGGTACGCACCATTACTTATGATACCGAAGTCAAACCCGATATTTATGATATGGCTTGGGATGGTCGCGACAACAAAGGAAATCTAGTGGCAGATACAAAAGGGAAATATTACTTTGATGTGAAAGCCGTCAGAGCCGGAGCCGAAGTTGAAGTCACAAAACTAGGTTATACCCGCGTCAACGGCGTGACCCCAGGTTCTGACGCACCATTATTAGATGTTGGTATTGGGCAAAGTGTCCCCCTGAGCAGCATCTTCAAAGTTTATCCTTCATCTTAATTTATCCCCAATACTCATGGAGAAAATATGTCTTTTTCACAAGCAGTCAGTGGCTTAAATGCAGCATCAGCGGGGCTGGATTCAATTGGTAATAATATTTCCAACTCCGCGACCAATGGTTTTAAAGGGGCGACAACCTCTTTTGCCGATATGTTCGCAGGATCAGGCGTTGGTCTGGGTGTTAATGTTGCAGCAGTAACACAAAATTTTAAAGATGGCCCTATCACACGTACGGATAGACCAACGGATGTCGCTATTTCTGGCAATGGTTTTTTCCGTGTGCAAGACAAAAATGGCGATATTTACTATAGCCGTGATGGCCAGTTTTTACGTGATAAAAGCGGTAACTTAGTGAACAACCAAGGCATGATCGTCACAGGTTATCCGGCAGGTGTTGATGAGGACGGTAATGTTACTATTCAAAGTGGTGGTGTTCCTGCGGGAATTAACATTCCAACCGATATGATGGATGCTAAAAAATCAGACTTAGCCAAACTGACAGTTAACCTTAATTCAGAAGATAAAGTTAAAGATAAAAAGTTTGATATAACAAAACCTGATGATTCAGCAACTTATAATTTCAGTACCACAATGACTGCATTTGATAGTCAAGGTAATACTCACGAAATTTCAGTGTATTTTGTCAAAGAGTCTGACAATAACTGGACGGCTTATGCAAAAGATACTAACGACACAGAAGCTAAAAAATTAGGTGAATTAGAGTTTGACGGCAACGGCAAGCTAAAAGACGCTGATAAAGCCACATTTGCCTTTGCTTATAACGGGTTAAATGGGGCGGATAATGGAACGTTAAATGTCGATCTGAGTAAAACTCGCCAACAGAAAGTCAGTGAATCCTCGGTCAGTGCTATTGATGTAGATGGCTTTCCTGCCGGTGAATACACCACGTTTAAAATTGAAGATAACGGTTTAATTACTGCGAATTATTCTAACCAACAAAAACGTGTGGTAGGGCAAGTTGCGCTGTCTGCTTTTGCTAACCCGAATGGTTTAGTTTCTCAAGGTGGTAACGTTTGGGCCTCTTCAAATGCTTCAGGTAACCCAATGGATGGTGTCCCGGGTGTAGGGCAATACGGCAAATTAACCAGTGGTGCGCTGGAGTCTTCTAACGTGGACATGAGCCAAGAGTTGATCAGTATGATTGTGATGCAGCGTAATTATCAATCCAATGCGCAGACCATCAAAACGCAAGATCAAATGTTACAAACATTGGTTAACTTACGATAAACCGAGAGGGTGGGCATGGATCACGTCATTTATACTGCCATGGGTGGGGCGCGTCATGCGCTTGAAAACCAAGCGGTTGTTTCAAATAACATTGCTAATGTGTCAACGGCGGGCTTTAAAGCACAACTATCGGCAATGCGTGCTGTGCCCATTAACGGGGACAGCGAACCAACAAGGACACTGGTCGTTGCCTCAACACCCGGTGCAGATATGAGCCAAGGGCCACTGAACTATACAGGCAAGTCAACAGATGTGGCGTTAAATGACAAGCACTTTTTGGCTGTTGAACTTGCCGATGGCAGCGAAGCCTACACGCGTAACGGTAATATTCAGGTTTCGAGTGAAGGTGAGTTAATGATTGGCGAGCGTCGTTTACAAGGGGATGGTGGTCCTATTAATGTTCCGCCGAATGCCGAATTAACTATCGGCACAGACGGCACAGTGACAGCGCTATTGGCGACCGACCCCCCAACGATGCTAGGGCAGATTGGCCGTTTAAAAGTGGTTGAAGCACAGCCACAAGACCTACTTCGTGGGGAAGATGGGTTATTTCATTTATCACCTCAAGGCCAAGCGGCTAATGGCAATGTGCTTCCACAAAGTGAGCGCGCTATCGTTACCGCTGGTGTGATTGAGGGAAGTAACGTTAATGCTGCTGAAGCCATGGTTTCCATGATTGCCAATGCAAGGCATTTTGAAATGCAAATGAAAGTAGTCCGTAGTGCTGATGAAAATGCACAGCGGGCAAACCAATTGCTTGCCGTCAGCTAAATTCAGTAAGGAATTATTATGATCCGTTCATTATGGATTGCAAAAACAGGGCTTGATGCTCAACAAACCAACCTTGATGTTATTTCTAATAACTTGGCAAACGTCAGTACTAATGGTTTTAAACGCCAACGTGCCGTTTTTGAAGATTTAATGTATCAAAATATTCGCCAACCTGGCGCGATGAGCTCTGAGCAAACATCGTTACCGTCAGGGTTACAAATGGGTACGGGGGCTCGTCCCGTTGCCACAATGCGAGTTCACGCACAAGGTGCGTTAAACAAAACGGGTAATACCAACGATATCGCTATTCGAGGCCAAGGTTTCTTGCATGTACAAATGCCAGATGGTACCGACGCCTATACCCGCGATGGGGCATTGCAGCCCAACCAAGATGGCCAGCTTGTAACCTCAAGCGGTTACCAAATTGTCCCTGCGATTATGATCCCTGATAACGCAAACAGCATGTCAATTGCACGTGATGGTACGGTTTCTATCACCGTTTATGGTGATAATCAGCCGCAACAGATTGGTCAAATCACCTTAACTACTTTCATCAATGATGCAGGTTTAGAAAGTATGGGTGAAAACCTATATATGGAAACGGCAAGTTCAGGTGCCCCTAATGAAAGTGCTCCGGGAACGAATGGTGCAGGGTTGATTTATCAAAATATGCTAGAGACATCTAACGTCAATGTTGCCGAAGAGTTAGTGAATATGATCCAAACTCAACGTGCTTATGAAATTAATAGTAAGGCAGTATCCGCATCTGACCAGATGCTACAGCGTTTAACTCAGCTGTAATTGGTTTATTGAGCGGGAAAGACACAGAAAGGTAACTTGCAATCACGATGGTGAGTTACCTATGAGAGGGATCTCTTCGTGATGGTAGAACGTACACTGCAGCAAAAGAGTAGCATGATGATTGAAAGCAGCACGATTTCTCAACAGCAAAAAATAGCGTTGCAAACGCCTTTAATCGCAACCAAACAGGTGGGATTAGTCATTGCTTTGGTTTTGATTACCAGTGGCTGCGCACACATAAAATCACGTCCGTTAGTGGACACACAGACAACGGCAATTCCAAGTGCACCGACGGCACCTGCACCGAATGGCTCAATATTTCAAAGTGCTCAGCCGGCATATTATGGCTATCAGCCCCTATTTGAAGATAGGCGCCCTCGTAATGTTGGCGATATTTTGACTATCAATCTGCAAGAAAATGTCAGTGCTAGCAAAAACTCGTCTGCAAATGCGAATCGCACTGGGAAAACTGGTTTCTTGGCTGCGATACTGCCCGGCTTTATGCAAGGCTGGATTGGCGGTAAGAATACCGAACTCGATATTAAAGGTAATAGTGACTTTAGTGGTAAGGGCGGAGCGAATGCCAATAACACCTTTAAAGGGACGATTACCGTGACGGTAGACCAATTACTGGCGAACGGTAACTTACATGTCGTCGGTGAGAAGCGTATTGCCATTAACCAAGGAACGGAGTCGATCCGCTTCTCTGGCGTGGTTAACCCACGGACCATTGGGTCAGATAACCATGTAAGCTCCACACAGGTGGCGGATGCACGTATTGAATATGTGGGTGATGGTTACATCAATGAATCGCAAAACATGGGCTGGCTGCAACGCTTTTTCTTAAATGTTTCGCCTTATTAATTGAACATAAGAGAGAATAGCCGAGAGAACTCAATGAAAAACAAAGTATTAATTTTGCTATCGCTATTTTGCTGTTTTGTATTTGCAGCGCACAGTGAACGTATTAAAGATTTAACCACGGTTCAAGGGGTACGTGATAACGCATTAATCGGTTATGGACTTGTTGTCGGGCTCGATGGCACGGGTGACCAAACCATGCAAACCCCATTTACAACCCAAAGTTTAAATAACATGTTGTCGCAAATGGGGATTACGGTCCCCCCCGGTACTAACATGCAATTGAAAAATGTGGCAGCGGTGATGGTAACCGCAAAATTACCACCTTTTGCGCGTACTGGTCAGTCTGTGGATATCGTTGTTTCTTCAATGGGGAATGCAAAAAGCTTGCGGGGTGGAACATTATTGATGACGCCATTGAAAGGTGTTGATGGGCAAGTCTATGCCATGGCGCAAGGAAATATTCTGGTTGGTGGAGCTGGCGCAAGCGGTGGTGGTAGCAGCATTAAAGTGAATCAACTTAATGGTGGACGCATTACTGGCGGGGCAACGATTGAGCGTGAACTACCAAGTAACTTTGGGCAAAGTGGCGCAATTAACCTGCAATTAAACGAAGATAGCTTCACATTAGCGCAAGATATTGCAGATGCAATAAACCGTATGGGGGGAGTCGGTTCAGCTTCCGCGTTGGACTCGCGTACGGTTCAATTATTAGTTCCGGCTAACAACCGTGACCAAGTACGCTTTTTGTCTCGGGTACAGGAACTTAACGTGCGGACACCAATGGCAGAAGCAAAAGTGATCCTCAATTCACGGACCGGTTCAGTTGTCATTAACCGCAGTGTGACACTCGAAAGCTGTGCGGTGGCTCATGGTAGTTTAGCGGTTACCGTTGAAAGACAAACACAAGTCAGCCAACCTGATACCCCATTTGCAGGTGGGCAAACGGTCGTAACCCGTAACACCAATGTCGGTATACGCGACCAAGGTGGTTCATTGCAAAAAGTGAATGCGAGTGTGCAATTAAACCAAGTTATTCAGGCTTTAAATACTTTAGGTGCGACGCCAAACGATTTGATGTCAATATTGCAAGCTATGGAAAGTGCAGGTTGCTTGCGTGCAAAATTGGAGATCATCTAATGAGTGATATGCAGCTATTACAAGGTGCCGCGTTTGATTTACAGTCGCTAGGCCAGCTAAAAGGCGAACTGAATAAAAACCCAGAGCAAGGGCTGCGCCAAGTCACGCAGCAACTTGAGGCAACATTTGTCCAAATGATGCTAAAAAGTATGCGTGACGCATTACCCCAAGATGGTTTATTTTCCAGCGACCAAACACGTATGCTCACCAGTATGTATGACCAGCAAATCGCCCAAGATCTTTCACAAAAAGGCTTAGGTTTTGGTGAGATGATGTACCAACAGTTAACGCGCGAGCAAATAGAGCCTAATGTAGCGCTCAGCAATAGCATGTTACCGCTCGATGAAAAAGCCATCCAAACATTGCCACCATTTAATATGCAGCAGATGATGCGCCATTTTGCGCCTACGGGGGATACGCTTTCAGCACCATTTCAAAAAATCAAAGCGTTATCGCTTAACAGCAGTAATTTTATTCGTCGCTTAATTGAACCAGCAAAGGCTGCAAGTCAAAACAGTGGTATTTCACACTTTCTCGTCTTAGCGCAGGCGGCATTAGAAAGTGGTTGGGGACAGCGGGAAATTTTGAAAAGTGACGGTAAAACCAGCCATAACTTATTTGGTATTAAAGCTGGGAAAAACTGGCAGGGACCCGTCACTAATATCATGACAACCGAAGTCATTAATGGCAAAACAATAAAAATGCGCGATGACTTCCGAGTCTATGGTTCATACGAAGAAGCGATTGCTGATTATATCAGTCTATTAACCGAAAACCCGCGCTATAAAGATGTGAAAAAAGCGCCGACGCCTGAAATTGCTGCGCGTCGCTTACATCAAGCCGGTTACGCCACTGACCCAAGTTATTCAGACAAACTGATCACCTTGATTAACCAAATTCGCGGTCATCAACCGACAGCAAATACCTCGGCATCAAGGGCAGTGCAAGCCTATACCATAGACTTAAACGATATTTTTTAAAAACACGGAATTAATGCGAGTTTGGCCTAAACAATTACGCTGAATTTCCGATAACCAAATATGCTGTAAATAATTTGAGTTGCTTATCACTTTGATTGTGTCAGCCAATTAAAGGGGTCAGCATCTAGAACAGGAAAAGCTTATGCTGAACAATGTAATGAATAATGCGCTCAGTGGTGTGAACGCTGCACAAGGCGGGTTAAGTGTGATTTCTAACAACTTAGCGAACGCAGGTGTAGGTTACTATCACCGCCAAAGTGCTGTTTTCGGGGAGAATCCCGGTACGATGACACCTAATGGCTATTTTGGTAACGGCACTTATTTCAGCCATGTTCGCCGTGAGTTTGATGAATTTATCAATGCACAGTACAGCCAATCACGCGCTCGCAGCGGTGATTATGAGGCGTACGTTAAAAACTGTAATAAAGTCGATGATTTGCTTACTAATGATATTGAAGATATCTCCAGTAATATCGGTAGTTTTTTCACTTCATTAGATGCAGCAACCAGTGACGCCAGTGATAAAACATTGATTGACGTTTTCTTGGGCAATTCAAATGCGTTGGTAAGTCAATTTAAAGACGCTGATCGCCGTTTACAAGAAATGGAGCGGGATATTAATCACCAAATCGAAAATAAGGTGAAAGATATCAATACATATGCGGAAAAAATTGCTGGTCTAAACCAGCAGATCTCCCGTGTACGTTCAGTGAGCGGTTCTGAACCTAATGATTTATTGGATGTGCGTGATCGCTTAGTAAATGAAGTTAACTCGTTAGTTGGGGTTAAGGTCATTGAACAAAACGGCAACTATAATGTGACGTTTGCCAATGGTTTACCGCTGGTGACTGGCGAAAAAGCTAACCGTTTAGAAGCAGTCCCTTCATCAAAAGACGATAGCCGTTTTAGTATCGGTTTTGTGGGAGCAAATGGCCAAGCGCGTGAAATCCCAGATGGGTCATTTCGTGGGGGAGAGCTAAGCGGTATTTTGCGTTCTCGTCAGGAAGTGATTGACCCGGCTTATCAAAAACTCAATAAATTAGCATTAGTTTTTGCAACGAAATTCAATGAAGTTCATAGCAAAGGCTATGATGCCAATGGTAATACGGGTAAAGACTTTTTTGAGATTGGTAAAGGCAGCGTTGTTAGCAATACTCATAATGGCGGTAAAGCGGATTTCGATTTGAGCTATAGCGATGTCTCTAAGGTGACAGGCAATAACTATGAAATGCGTTTTGATGGTAGCGAATGGAATGTCACTCGCTTACCTGAAGGCATTAAAGTTTCGGTAGATGATTCAACCGCAGGCACACTGAAATTTGATGGTATAGAAGTCAAAATAAGCAATAGCCAAGGCATGACAAAAGGTGATTCTTTCCTTGTTAAGCCTGTGAGCGGTGTTATCAACGGTATGCAAACATTGATTAGTGATGCATCGGGCTTTGCTGCCGCGGGGAGTAAAGATAGTGGCCCAGGTGATAATGAAAATATTAAAGAGCTGGTTAAATTACAAGACCAAAAACTGATTGATGGCGGCTCGACCTTCTCTGATTTCTACGCAACCTTAGTCAATGATGTCGGTAGTAAAACTAAACAAGCCCAAATTGATTCGGAAACACAAAATAAAATGACTGAGAGCTTTTATGCCCAAGAGCAGGCTATCTCAGGCGTGAATATGAATGAAGAAAGTATTCAAATGCAGAAGATCCAGCAGTTTTTTAATGCGAATGCGCAAGTATTAAAAACGGTGGATGATTTGTTTAATGCGTTGATGCGTGCATTCTAAGTTTTAGCAATATAATAAGGGTTTAGCGATGCGTTTAAGTACAAATATGATTTATCACCAACGCCTGCAAGATATGAATAATGCTCAGGCGCGTTGGATGGATGCAGGTAGCCAATTAGCCTCGGGTAAGCGCGTGAGTAAACCGTCTGATGACCCTCAAGCCTCATCACAAGCGGTGCGAATTAGCCAATCAGAAAACCGTAACCAGCAATATGTCGCAAGCCGTGGGTTTGCAAAAACGGGCATGACATTGCAGATGAGTATTTTGACTCAAATGACGGATGTGACCACACAAATTGATACCACTATCATTCAAGCTTCTAACCAAGGTGCTTTAAGTGATAAAGACCGTCATTCACTGGCAGAGCAGTTAACAGGTTTAAAAGAACAACTGGTGGGATTAGGTAATACAACGGATGGTAATGGCCGTTATATTTTTGCTGGTTTTAAATCGGATAAGCCCCCGTTTGAAATTGACGCTGATGGTAATGTGTTGTACCACGGCGGTGATAAACCGATTATGCAAAATGTCGCTAGTGACCGAGAAATGACCACCTATTTTACGGGTGCGCAAGTTTTTGAGACGGGCAGCGATAATGTTGTTAATGTTTTCAAAGCGTTGAATGCAGGTATTGATGCGCTGAAAATTCCACAACAAGATGCGCCTCAAGCTGATTTAGACCGCGCTCAAGCAGGGATGGATGAAGCTAACCGTGGAATTAAAGCAGCGCTTGACCAAATTTCTAATATTGAAGCGAAACAAGGCTTACAACTGCAAGAAATTGATAAATTAGATTTCTTGGCAGATACCCGTTCGATTCAAAATGCAGCTCGTAAAAGTGAGCTGCTTGAGACCAACTGGACGGGCACTACGACGGATTACTATAAAGAAAAGGCGATGTTTGATGCATCCCAAAGTATTTTTAAAGATTTAAACAGTATGTCACTTTTTGGTAGCCGTTAATAAATTAAAGGTTTAATTTTACTCACCGCGCTTTGGAGTGATTCGAGCGCGGTTTTTTTTATTTTGAGGTACTTATATTTACGCACTATTTTTGTTTAGTGCATATTGCATAAATCCCGATTTGTTTTACCCTAGTTTGACCTTTATTTTTTGCTATTTAAAAAATTAATTATTAAACAATAAGTTAGGATACCCTCCCAAAACAAAGGTATTTTGGCGTTTATAAAGCTAGTACATTGTTTTCCTTTGTTTTATCTTATTTAACTAATAGTTCACTGCCATGCAGGCAGCTTAGAAACGAACCAGAGAACGTGATAATTTCATACCGTCGTTCACTGCCATGCAGGCAGCTTAGAAAAAACGCAGGTGTAGAGTTGCCCGCACCGTTATGTTCACTGCCATGCAGGCAGCTTAGAAACGATGCAAATCGTGTTACTCGACTGAATAAAAGTTCACTGCCATGCAGGCAGCTTAGAAAACAATAACGATATTTACCCTGATAATTCTGATGTTCACTGCCATGCAGGCAGCTTAGAAATGTTTGCATGCCGACAAGTATTTTTGATGGAAGTTCACTGCCATGCAGGCAGCTTAGAAATCATCACTACTTGATCATATGCACCGCTGCATGTTCACTGCCATGCAGGCAGCTTAGAAAATCAACTTTTTCAATCATATTGAGTAAATCAAGTTCACTGCCATGCAGGCAGCTTAGAAAATATCAAACATTTTTTTGCTTTTTCGGAATTGTGTTCACTGCCATACAGGCAGCTTAGAAAAATAGAAAAAGTGGAGTTACTTATACGAACTCGTTCACTGCCATACAGGCAACTTAGAAATCAGAAAAATCTAAGCTATCAGGTTGCCGCTTGTTCACTGCCATACAGGCAGCTTAGAAATACCGTTTCAGAACTAGCACCCAGTGTTGATGGTTCACTGCCATGCAGGCAGCTTAGAAACGAAGTGGAAAAGAAAAGAGCAACTATTGATTGTTCACTGCCATACAGGCAGCTTAGAAAGGAACTAACGCGGCTACGCCATAAATTATCGTGTTCACTGCCGTACAGGCAGCTTAGAAATCATGCTGATGAATGGGATCAGGATGTTCTCTGTTCACTGCCGTATAGGCAGCTTAGAAATCTTCATTGCATCCCTGCGAGTTAAATTAATCGTTCACTGCCATAAAGGCAGCTAAAAAACAGCCAAGGAGTTATTTTTACTGGATATTCTGTGAAACCCCTCGCAAATTTGGCTTTAGTGATAATTTAAGGCTTGTTTCATTGGTTAAAGCTTATTCTAATAAGATTGATTCAAAAAACTTATTATTTAAGGAAGAATTCAACTGCTTATGGATGACTTTTCACCTAGTGACTTAAAAACCATCTTACATTCCAAGCGCGCTAACATGTATTACTTAGAGCATTGTCGAGTGATGCAAAAAGATGGTCGAGTGTTGTATTTCACAGAGGCAAAAAATGAAAACCTCTATTTCAATATCCCTATTGCAAATACAACAGTTTTGTTACTTGGTACAGGAACATCAATTACCCAAGCCGCAATGAGAATGTTATCTCAAGCGGGGGTACTAGTTGGGTTTTGTGGGGGTGGTGGTACACCTCTGTATATGTCTACAGAAGTAGAATGGATGACACCACAAGGCGAATATCGGCCAACGGAATATTTACAAAGCTGGTTATCGTTTTGGTTTAATGATGAAAAAAGGTTAGCCGCGGCTAAGGTATTACAACAGTCGCGTATCACATACCTACAGAAAGTTTGGCAAAGCTCTCGTGAATTACAGAATGAAGGGTTTGTATACCAAGACAGCACGATTCAATCCGCATTAAAGGCCTTCCATAATCGCACTATCGCTGCTCAAGATACACAAGAACTACTGCTTACAGAAGCTCAGTTAACTAAAACCTTGTATAAATACGCTGCTAATAATACAGGGCAAAAAAATTTCACTCGTCAACACCAAGCTGTTGATAAAGCGAATTCTTTTTTAAACCATGGTAATTATCTGGCTTATGGGTTAGCCGCAAGTTGCCTATGGGTACTGGGTATTCCCCATGGTTTTGCAGTAATGCATGGTAAAACTCGTCGTGGCGCTTTAGTCTTTGATATCGCAGATTTAATTAAAGATGCGGTTGTTTTACCGTGGGCATTTATTTGCGGTAAAGAGGGGGCAACAGAGCAAGAGTTTCGCCAGCAAATATTGCAATCATTTGTTGACCATCAATCCCTTGATTTTATGTTCGATGTAGTTAAATCTTTGGCATTACAACAAAACGAGGCACAACAACAGGTTACTCAGCTATGATGGTAACCTTTATTTCTCAGTGTGAAAAGCACGCGTTAAAGCGGACTCGGCGGGTACTAGATGCATTTGCTAACCGAATTGGTGATAACACATGGCAAACCTTGATCACCCAAGAAGGGTTGCATACAGTACAAAAATTACTGCGCCGCAGCGCCAGTCGCAATACAGCTGTAAGCTGCCATTGGATACGTTCTCGCTCTCGCAGCCAATTATTATGGGTAGTGGGAAGAAAAAACAAATTCAATGAACAAGGTTATGTTCCAGTGAACCGAACAGAAAAATCCTTACTGGGTAGTGAGCAAGGAAATGATTGGAAGTATTTGCCGTTAATTAATGGATTTGTTCGTTTAGCCGCTTTGTTACATGACTGGGGAAAAGCCTCACAATTGTTTCAAGATAAATTAAACCCCGCGTCAAACATGCGTTTTAAAGGCGACCCGCTGCGCCACGAATGGGTATCTTCACTGCTATTTAGTGCATTGGTAAAAAGCCAGAAAGAACCGAATAGTGACGAAAATTGGTTGGATGCATTAATCACTTCATCATGGCATGAGCAACAATTACAGTCGTGGATGAAGGGAAAAAATCAACTGGAAAAACCACTAAACCAACTACCTGATGCAGCTTCATTGCTGGTTTGGTTGATTGTTTCCCATCACAGGTTACCCTTTTTGGCTAATAAAACAGAGCGTCTACAATATGCAGATCAACCCTGTAACTCATTAGCTCAATTATTAGATATTGTTGATAAACAATGGGGATACCAAAATCTCTATGATGCTTCAGAATATGCGCAACGCATTCAGCAATGCTTTGAATTCCCTCATGGCTTATTAAGTGAGTCAAAAGTTTGGCGTCAAGCCCTAAGTCAAGCGGCAGAACACCTTAAACACCAACTTCCGTTATTTGATGAAGCGCTAAGCAATGGTTGCTGGCGATTAGTTGCTGAACAAGCACGCTTGTGCTTGATGCTGGGAGATCACAATTACTCCTCAAAGGAGGCAGACCCAACATGGCAATCAAATATGGCGTTATATGCCAATACCCAGCGCGTGAATGGGCAAACTGCATACAAGCAACGGCTTGATGAACACTTGGTTAATGTGGCTAATATTGCGGCAAATATTACGGAGTACTTGCCATTCTTTGTCATAGAACCCCCTGTAGCGAGTGACATTAACTTACTGAAACAGCATAAAAATGCCTCAGGGCAATTTAGTTGGCAGGAAGATGTGGTTAATACCATTGAGCAATATCGAGAACAGCAACAAGATAAAACGGAAGGGTATTTTGTTGTCAATATGGCAAGTACGGGCTGCGGTAAGACGGTTGCCAACGCTAAAATTATGCAAGCGTTATCGGAGGATAAACAAAGCTTGCGGTTTATTCTTGCGTTGGGCCTCAGAGCTCTTACATTGCAAACAGGGGATGAGTATCGTACTCGCTTAGGCATAAAAGATGACAACCTTGCAGTATTAATTGGCTCTAAAGCCGTTTTAGACCTTCATCAAGAAGATAAACAAAAAACAATTCAACAAGAGCTCCAATTAGCAGAATTTGGTTCTGAGTCCCAAGACCGCCTTTTTGATGATGAAGGGCTTGAATTAAATTGGTCAGAAGAAAAATGGCAAGGTAGTTTACCAGAAGAAGAGTTGGCTACTGTATTGACGCGGCCTAAAGATAGAGCTTTGCTTTATGCCCCTATTTTAGCTTGTACCATTGACCATATTATGGGGGCGACGGAAACCCTGAGAGGTGGTCGCTATATTCTTCCCTATCTTCGATTAATGTCATCTGACTTAGTTATTGATGAAATTGATGATTTTACAGGGAATGACCCCGTAGCTATTGGGCGGCTTGTTTATCTCGCAGGGGCCTTGGGGCGTAAAGTTATGATTTCATCAGCCACTATCCCCCCAACACTTGCTGTTTTTTATTTTAATGCTTACCAACAAGGTTGGCATATTCATGCGCTCAGCCATCAAAAATCCTTAAAAGTCGGTTGTGTTTGGGTGGATGAGGGGCAGTATGATGAGAAAAAAGATAAATGCATACATGCATGCCAAATCGCAACCATTACCACAGCCGATGATGAATTAACGGTCAGTCATTATCGCCAGTACCATAACAATTTTATAGAAAAACGTGTAAAGGCATTGCGGGCGCTGGTTGCTCGCCGAAAAGCCTTTATCTTGCCGATACAAAAAGAACAAGGTAAAGACTTACAAACTCAGTATTTTGCTCACATTCAGCAAGCTATTCTTAGATTGCATCAGGCTCACGCCTATTCTGAGAGGGAAACCCAGTTGCAAGTTTCCTTTGGGGTTGTGCGTGTTGCTAATATTCCAGTTTGTGTTGCATTGACTCACTATTTACTGGCGGCACAATGGCCTGAAGAGGTGGAAATTCGTACTATGGCCTACCATAGCCAACAGGTACTACTTTTACGTCATGAGCAAGAAAAACACCTTGATGGCGTATTGAAACGTAAGGAAAAAGAAGGAGAGCAGCCTGAAGCATTCCAAAACCCTATTGTTAGGCAGCATTTAGACCAAGCCCACCGAAATGGGAAAGCTAAACATCTTATTTTTATTTTAGTGGCAACACCGGTGGAGGAAGTCGGGCGTGATCATGACTTTGATTGGGCCGTTATTGAACCATCATCTTACCGCTCAATCGTACAGATGGCGGGGCGGGTTCGTCGGCACCGTGCGGGTGAAGTGGCGAGCCCTAACATCGTTTTACTGCAATATAACTGGGTCGCTTTTCAAGGGAATAATCAACGAGATGCATTTTCCAAACCAGGTTATGAAAATCGCAATCTAAACCTTAGCTTATCAACTTATAACCTATCTGAGCTGGTGGATGAATCACAGCTACTTAAATCTGTTGATGCCATTCCTAGAATACAGCCCATTACAGGTTGGAAAACTCAGCAAACAACTAATTTAGCCTGTTTAGAACATGCATCAATCGAACGGCTGATGGGCGATGTATCCACCGCTAAGCCTGCTAAGGCAGCCGTAAGAACACGCTCTACATTTTTATCAAGCGCAGTACTTCCTAAAAACCGCCCGACCACGCTATGGGGGTATACCAGTGGGGGGTGGTGGATGACGGCACTTCCTCAGCAGTTTGCGTCATTTAGGGAAAGTGAACCGACCAGACGGGTATCCTTAATCTTATCAGCAAAAAATAGACTTCACTTTTGTGAGTACGACAAAGACAGTGGTTGGGTCACGAAGGAGGATGAGTATGGAATTGGTTTTCAACCACTTGCCGAACCATTAAAACAGCGCTTATGGCTCATCCGAGACTATCAGCAATCATTGGCGAGCCGAGAAAATGAATATCAGCAAGCAGAGCAGCTTTCAAAACGGTATGGCGAAATTAGTTTCTTACCGCGTAAAAGTAGCGGAGTTTTTTACCACTATAACGACCAAATGGGGCTCAGCACATTTAAGGTTTTTGAATAGAAACTTAAGTCACAAGGACCATTTACTATGTTAGATCCAGCAATAGAGGCTTTCTTTACAGAGCGTAAAGAAAGTTGGCTTAAAAAAAATGTAAAAGCGTCGATGAGTGAAGGGGAAATACAGCAACTGCAGCAGAAATGTGATGCTATTTTGTCATTGGCTCAGTGGTTGCCGAGTGCTGCGAAGCGGGCGGGGCAAATTTCATTATCCACGCATCCTTGTACCTTTAGTCATCCAAGCTCTAGAAAAAACAAAAACGGGTATGTCACCCCAATATTAGCGAGGGCAGAGCACACAAATGATGGCTTGCTCCGAACAGGGAATGTCATGGTTGAGACGGATGCATTGGGTAATGCGGCAGCGCTTGATGTATATAAATTTCTCACACTTGAATTGCAAGATAACCGAACGTTGTTGGCCCATATTAAGGATGAAACACCGTTAGCAAAAGACATACTTAATCAAGGGGATGAAGAGTATCATTTACTCAGGGATGGTTTTCTTGCCATGGTGGCGGCAGATAAAACCGTGATCACTAGCTCAAAAATAAAACAAGTTTACTTTCCTGTGTGGTTGGAGGATAACGAATACCATTTATTATCTCCACTGACCCCATCCGGTTTGGTTTTTGAACTACGCAAACGTATTGATACAATTCGATTTTCTGAGCAAACTAAGGCACTGCGTGATTTAAAACGCAAGGGGGAATTTAGCCAGGTTGGCTATAAAGAAATTTATGGGTTAACCACTATTGGCTATGGGGGAACTAAGCCCCAAAATATTTCCGTGCTTAATAATCAAAATGCAGGGAAAGCCCATTTATTGCCGTCATTACCCCCCCAAATAGCTCAGCGTAAGCGGCGTTTACCTACTTATGACTTCTTTACCAATACTGTAAACCCTTGGCAAGTTAAAGAAACGTTAGAAGCATTTCATGGCTTGATCTCCCTACCGAAAGCGCAGCGTGGTAGCCGTTTTATTGAATATCGTGATAGGCGTATCCAAGAATATGTAGACTACATTATGTTGACCATGTGGGAGGTCAGGCGTGGGTTTGAACAGAATAACATTCAATTACCCACTCAATTAGCAAAAGTACAGCAAATTTGGCTGTTTCCAGACCAACAGCAGCGTAATAACTCGGATGAATGGCTAGAGGGAATTATTACTCTTATTGCTCAGCAATTTATGCGTCATTACAAAAAAGTGTTAGGGAAAAAAGCCATTGCTTTAGGTAACGACGAGCTAGCGGCTATCGCGCAGGTTATCGCCATTAATAAGGAGCTGTTACGATGAGCTCAACCTACATACTCAAGCTTCCTCATATCAAAATACAAAATGCCAATGCGTTATCTAGCCCTTATACCATTGGCTTTCCAGCCATGACGGCTTGGCTCGGTTTTATGCATGCCCTAGAGCGTAAATTGCGGGCTGATGGCCACTTGGATATTGTGTTTGATTCTATTGCTGTTATTAGTCACGCGTGTGATTTACAAACCTATCGCGGGCCGAATGATTATGTTAACTCCATTGTAGGTACTGCAAACCCATTGAATAGTGACGGTACGCGTTCCGCATTTATCGAAGAGGCCCGTTGTCATTTAGACGTGTCATTACTTATCAGATATGGCGTGAATGACGGTGGTAAGACTAAAGCACTCCCTACACAATCGCCTATTTTAGAGGTCATTTACGACTTAATACAGACGATGAAGCTCGCTGGTGGCGACATTCTTTCATTAGGTAAACCAACAGCACATATTCTGCAATCAGATGAGGTAGACGGGGAATCAAGGCAGGGGCTGCTAAATAGCGTAATGCCCGGTTATGCGCTAATAGAACGCAGGGATTTAATGATTCGAGCGATGGAAGATGGGCAAGATGCTATGGATGCTTTGTTGGACTATGTGGTGGTAGAGAATAATTGCGTCCAATGGGGCAAGGAAAATGAGGAAAAGTCGCAATTTGAATGGCGTGCTCAACGTAAAGTGGCAGGTTGGGTTGTACCTATTGCTACCGGATATCAAGGGATTTCGCCACTTGCTCAGGCAAAAAATCAGCGAGATTTAGACGTACCTCACCGGTTCGCAGAAAGTGTTGTGACGCTCGGTGAGTTTATTTTGGCAAACCGCGCTAACAATATTAATGAAATATTGTGGCAATACGGTTATGACGAACCTAATAACCTTTATTTATGCCAACAAGTGGCATCTAAATTTATTTCGAGTGGAGAATAAGTAATGGCGAAGAATAATGATGTTGCATCTGTTTTAGCATTTGAAAAAAAATTGGTTCCATCTGATGGTTATTTTTATGGTACTTGTTGGGAAAATAAATCGCATTTTACCCCTTTATCATTACAAGAAAAATCGGTACGGGGTACTATTTCCAATCGCTTAAAAGGTGCGGTAAAAAATGATCCTTTAAAGCTAAACTCTGAGGTGGAAAAAGCCAACTTACAAACAGTCGATGCCTGTGCGCTAGGAACTGAGCAAGATACTTTAGTTCATCAATTCACCTTAAAAATACTTGGTGGAGTTGAGACACCTTCTGCGTGTAATAACGTGTTATTTAAAAAAGGTTATGTGCAAGCAGCAAAAGGTTATATTGAAAAAGAAGGCTTTCGTGAATTAGGTTATCGTTATGCGCAGAATGTCGCTAATGGGCGCTTTTTATGGCGTAACCGAGTAGGTGCCGAACATATCGAAGTGGTTGTCAAAGTACTTAATAAAGGGCAATCAATGGAATGGGTTTTTGACGCCACACAATATAGTATTCACCAATTTGATACTCAAGATGAAAAAGTGGCTCAGTTAGGTGAGAAAATTGCTACCGCTTTAGCTCACCCTCAAGGTGCATTATTATTAGAAATTACCACTTACTCTCAACTAGGCAAAGCACAAGAAGTTTACCCAAGTGAAGAGCTGGTGATGGATAAAGGCAAAGGGGATAAAAGCAAAATTTTATATCATGTGAATGGGCATGCTGCGATGCATTCACAAAAAATTGGTAATGCTTTGCGCTCCATTGACACGTGGTACCCCGCGTATGGAACTGAAAGTGGTGCAGGGGCTATCGCAATTGAGCCTTATGGCGCAGTGACGAATTTAGGTACCGCTTTTCGAACGCCAAAAGATAACCAAGACTTCTATACCCTATTCGATAAATGGGCTCGCGGTGAAAAATTATCACGTATTGAAGATGAGCATTATGTGATGGCAGTTTTAGTGCGTGGCGGTGTGTTTGGTGAAAGTGATAAATAAGGTGAAATATGAATTATTATCAGGAGGTCACTTTATTACCTGACTCAACCGTTTCAGTGGATTTTTTGTGGCAGAAAGTTTACCAGCAAATTCATATTGCGCTGGCAGATAACCAAACGGCTGAAGGCCAAAGCGCTATTGCTGTTGCATTTCCTGAATATGGTAGCGTTGGTTTTCGCTTAGGTAGAAAAATCCGTTTGCATGCTAAAACACCAGAGGAACTTGAGCAGCTAAATTTACCGAAGTGGTTAGCAAGGTTAATGGATTACGCTCATATTAAATCTATTCAAACCGTGCCAGAGCAAAGTGTTCCTGTCAGTTATATTCGACGACATGTAAAAGGCCAAAACCGGATAGAAGCCGATATGCAGCAAAAGGCACGTTTATGGTCTGAAAAATCAGGTCAGTCAGTGGCGCAGTGCTTGGAAGTGTTATCTAAAAGTCGGCCGAAAGCCAATAACCGTTTACCGTTTATTTGGGTTACAAGTTTACATGCAAAGAATGAGAAAACAGGAAGCCGGCCTTTTCCACTCTTTATTGAAAAAGTGATAGCAACACAAATGCAAGCTGGGATGTTTAATTGTTATGGTTTAAGCCAGCTTTCAAATGACCAAACGTTGGTTGCAACGGTTCCTCATTTTTAACCATTATTTTTTGTTCTTTAAAAAATAACTTTTAAATCAGTATGTTATAATTATTCATAAATTAAAGGGTATTTTATAATAAATACCCTTAACTAATTGTTATAGCATGATTATTATATTAAATTGCATAGTTCACTGCCGTATAGGCAGCTTAGAAAATCGCTCAAGGCATCACGGAACCATGCTTCAAGTTCACTGCCGTATAGGCAGCTTAGAAACATACCAGGACGACCGCCAATGACAATAAAATGTTCACTGCCGTATAGGCAGCTTAGAAAATTCATAACCCTGACAATTATGATCACATTGAGTTCACTGCCGTATAGGCAGCTTAGAAAATGCCCGTGAAATCAAGAAACGCCTCATCTATGTTCACTGCCGTATAGGCAGCTTAGAAATAACCAACTAAAGCCTGCTGGTTGAAGAATAAGTTCACTGCCGTATAGGCAGCTTAGAAAACCCTGACTTAGCTGATTGCACATCTTGTGATGTTCACTGCCGTATAGGCAGCTTAGAAATCTGGCAGCCTTACTGGCTTACCTTTGTGGAAGTTCACTGCCGTATAGGCAGCTTAGAAACTCAACAGAAATAATGTCTTGCGCGTCAATGAGTTCACTGCCGTATAGGCAGCTTAGAAAATTCCATGTTTCAGAGTTTCGTGTATCCATTCCGTTCACTGCCGTATAGGCAGCTTAGAAATATCTGATCCCGAATAATCTGACAGGCAGTGTGTTCACTGCCGTATAGGCAGCTTAGAAAAGACATATCAGGCATTGAGGACGTCATGTTTTGTTCACTGCCGTATAGGCAGCTTAGAAAGCAGGTATCGTCTCTGAGTACATATACGCCAGGTTCACTGCCGTATAGGCAGCTTAGAAAATTTCCATTATTATTGCCGTCATTACCCCTACGTTCACTGCCGTATAGGCAGCTTAGAAATTCAAATGTGCTTGAAGGGGTGACTTATCAGAGTTCACTGCCGTATAGGCAGCTTAGAAATGTAGTAGTCGCGTATTCGCTCATAGTCCTCGGTTCACTGCCGTATAGGCAGCTTAGAAATGTCGAAATTCAAAACTGTCAAAAGTCTTATAGTTCACTGCCGTATAGGCAGCTCAGAAAAGTGGATTAAAGAGCTTAATTTATCAACTTAAGTTTACTGCCATATAGGCAGTTTAGAGAAGAATATTAAAGAATAGATATCTAGACTCTTTAATTGGTGAAAAAAATAAATGTGAGTTAAAGCTAGTTTTTTGTGAAATAAGTAGTTATACCATCTTTATCTTAAGTTAAATTTAATATCAAATATAATACGTATCTATCATTCGATAGCTTAGAAATGAAATATAGAACGGGTATTATATTACTGCCACAAAGGCAGATTTTGATTAGAGATAAATACCTGAAAAATAGATCGGGTAATCAGATAATAATAGGGATAACTAGGAGGGGCTATGAGCTTTGAGTTTGAAATAAATTGTTATTGGTTTTCAATCATCATTCGATTTTATAAATGATTTTATAAACCTACATTTAATTAAAAAAATACAAACATCACGGCTCAAATAAACAAATTAAACATCAATGACAATTGCTCAAAAGCTTGGTGGATAAGGCGTTCAGTATATCGGGGAAGGATGGAGATAATTACCCCTAGCATACTGATACCTATAGTTAAGGTGAGGGGGAAACCCACCACAAATACGGACAGTTGTGGGGTCATACGGTTTAGGATACCGAGCGCAAGGTTGAGAATTAAAAACAATGTAATAAAAGGCAGCGCTAACATTAACCCATTAATAAATAAGGTATTGGCAAATTGAACAAATACCCAAAAACCGTCTCTATTCAGTGGGGCTGTTTGAATGGGGATCAATTCAAATGAATTGACGATAATATAAATTAACCATAAATGGCCATCGAAGGCGAGAAACAATAAAATAGTAATCACATTGAAGATGCGCCCTAAAATAGGCATATTGGGCCCACCGGTTGGGTCAAAAAAGGTCGCGAAAGATAACCCCATTTGCAAACCAATGACTTCTCCTGCATGGCGAACCGCGGCAAAGGCGATTTGCATGGTTAAACCCATCGCCACACCAATCACAATCTGTTGCACAATGACCCATAACCCCATTGCAGAAAATAGGGGAATATTTACCACGGGAAGTTGCGGGGAAACAATCAACACGACAAAAAAAGCAAGGGCAACTCGAACCTTGGTAATGGCTTGTTTTTCATTAAAAAAGGGCGCTGTTCCGAGCAGCGCCAAAAGGCGTATGAAAGGGTAAAAACCTTGGCTCAACCAGAGCGTGAGCGTTTCACTGGTAATGGTTAACATTGTTAGCCAATAATAAAGGGTAAATTACTAAGCAACGTTCGCATATAGTCGGTTAGTAGGTTGAGCATCCAAGGCCCCGCAATGATGATCACTGAAATGACTGACAAAATTTTAGGGATAAAAGATAAGGTCATTTCGTTAACCTGTGTTGCGGCTTGCAGTAAGCTAATAATCAACCCTGCGGCTAGTGCCGCCAGTAATAATGGAGCCGCTAGCATTAAGGCAATTTTCATTGCTTCAGTGCCCATTGCCATGACAGATTCAGGTGTCATCGTTACTCCTAATTAAAAAAGCTTTGCGATAATGAACCAAGTAATAATTGCCAGCCATCGACTAATACAAACAGCATTAATTTAAAGGGAAGTGAAACGGTTGCCGGTGGAACCATCATCATCCCTAAGGCCATTAAGACGCTAGCAACAACCAAGTCTATGATTAAAAATGGAATAAAAATGGTAAAGCCGATTTGGAATGCCGTTTTTAATTCACTGGTGATAAATGCGGGAACGAGGATCCGTAAAGGAACATCCTTCGCCTCTTGAATCTCCCCCACTTTGGCAATACGAGCAAAAAGCGCTAAATCGGATTCGCGAGTTTGCCCTAACATAAAGGTCCTTAACGGGGCAGTCCCTTTTTCTAGAGCGACTTCAAGGCTGATTTTATCTTCGCTAAAGGGTTGGTATGCTTCACGATAAACTTGGTCGGCAACGGGGGACATAACGAAAAAGGTCAAAAACAGCGCTAAACCTAATAATACTTGGTTTGGTGGTGCAGAGGGTGTCCCTAAGGCATTTCGTAATAAACCGAGAACAATAATGATGCGTGTAAAACTGGTCATCATTAAGAGTAAGGCGGGTATAAAGCCTAACAGGGTTAAAAATAGTAAGGTTTGAACGGGTAATGACCAAGTTTGGCCTCCATCGGCTAAACTATGGCTGATAACGGCAGGGAGTGCTGCTGATGCAGAACTTGGCAATGCAAATAGAAGCACAGCAATCATCAGTAGGGATTTACGTGGTAACATGTGTGCTTCCAATTACTTATACAAAGGTGTTACTGATGCCGCATGATCCGCCGCATCTTGTTTTTTCTTTAATACGGATTGGAACGTAAGGGGCTCAATAACTGAAGATACAGTGGTTTTATTTTGTGCAGGGTATTGATGTAACAGGCTAATATTTTGAGCTGTCACACCTAATACTAAACACTCATTATTGACTTCAACCACGACAACCCGTTCTTTATTGCCTAATGAGCAACTGCTTGTCACTTTCACAATTTGCTCTTTCCCCATTTTCTTCGGGGCAAAACCCAATTTTTTAACCAACCAAGCGCCAATCAGAATCAATAAAATAATGACCCCCAATGAGCCTGAAATTTGCGTTAAGCTATTACTATGGTCGATAGCTGGCGCATTCAATTCACTGGAAGGAACGCTAGTTGACAAAAAAGGCACGGATGCTGGTGCCTGTTCAGCTTGGTTGGTTATTGCCATTTTCAGTGACTCATATTGTCTATTAACGGCTTAAGCGGCGCATACGTTCGGATGGCGTAATGATATCTGTAATGCGAATACCATAATTATCTGAAACGACGACGACTTCCCCTTGAGCGATTAAATAACCGTTAATTAAAATGTCTAATGGCTCGCCAGCTAAACCATCGAGAGAAACGACAGAGCCTTGAGACAAACTGAGTAATTTTTTGATGGTCATTTTAGTACGCCCTAGCTCAACGGATAGGCGAACTGGGATATCCATAATCATATCGATGTCGGACAACTGATTTAATGGATTCTGCCCATCAAGGTTATCAAAAGCCTGTGCACCAGCTGAGGCGGATTCCGCTTTTTTTTGCTGTTCCAGCGCTTCAGCCCATAGGTCTTCACTAGCGTGATTGGTTGATGCATCAGGAGAGTTCTTCGCCTCACTCATTGGTACTTTCCTCATCTAGAGTGTTTAAAACAGGGTTAATCAAATGTTCTACACGCAACGCATATTGGCCATTTTGAGTTCCGTATTGACTGGTTAGTACAGGAACGCCATCAACATTGACAATGAGGCGGTCAGGCTTCTCAATAGGGAGCACATCCCCTTTTTGCAGTTGCAGTAAGCGAGAAATTCGCATTGGAATGTCAACAAAATTGGCAACCAATTCAAGTTCAGAACGTTTTACTTGTGTGACGAGATTTGTCACCCAAGTTTCATTTTCTTGGTGCCCTTGTTCCATTGGTGGGTTAATTAAACGCTCACGCAATGGTTCAATCATGGCAATGGGAATACAAATACTGAATTCACCAACCGTATTGCCTATCTCAACTAAAAATGGCGTGGTTACCACAATGTCATTTGGTGATGTGGTGATATTAGTAAATTTAACTTGGATTTCGGAGCGTACATACTCCACTTCTATATCCGCTATTGGTCTCCAAGCATCGCGATAAGCCCCTAATGCTAACTTCAACATTCGGTTAATAATCCGTTGCTCAGTATTGGTAAATTCTTTACCTTCCTGACGAACAGGAAAACGACCGTCTCCCCCAAATAGATTATCAACCGCGATATAAACGAGAGCAGGCTCAAAGGTAAAGAGCGCAGTGCCCCGCAATGGTGGCATGTGAATTAAATTTAGGTTGGTTGGTACTGGTAAGTTACGAGCAAACTCGTGATAAGGTTCAATTTTAATTCCGCCCACCGTGATATCCGGACTACGGCGTAACATATTGAATAACCCCATACGGAATTGGCGCGCAAAACGTTCGTTAATGATTTCAAGAGACTGCATTCGCTCCCTGATGACCCGACGTTGCGTATTTGGGTCGTAAGGGCGAATATTATCTTTTCCTTGATTCTCTGGCACCGGCGTATCGTTTGAAGGCGCATCATCATTAAGAAGCGCATCAATTTCAGCCTGAGATAAAATATTATCGCTCATGAATATTACCGCAGAATAAAAGTAGTAAATAACACATCAGAAATATCCTGATCGGTATCCCCCGGGATCAGGGTAGGGGTGAGTGTTTGCTTAATGTCTTTCATTAGCTGCAACTTGCCTTCATGAACTTCAATATTTTTTGATTTTTGTTCTGATAGTAATAGTAGTAAGCGACTACGTACTTCAGGGAGATATTCATGAAGTTGTTTACGAGATTTTTCATTTGCAAGTCGCAAGGTTATATGAATATAGAGCACACGATCAGGGCCATTATCAGCACCGGCTAAATTCACGGTAAATGGCTCTAACTCCATAAAAATGGGTTGTGGCATGTTCGGACGTTTTTCTTCTTCACTAGCCGTTTGAGTGTTTTGCTGTGTCGTCCACCAGGTGTAACCACCAAAACCAGCCCCTGCTAAGGCAATAAGGGCAAGCAGAATGATCAACCCTTTATGAGAACTTTTTGATTCTTTGCGTGACGACATGTTAGCTGAATTCCTGTTTCTTGGATGCTAAACCCAAATGGGTTTTTTACTTTATGATCTCTAGCATTATCGCTTGATTGCTAAGAGTTAAAGGAGTGAAAAACGAAACAAAAAGGCGGTAACTCGGCGCTTTAGCTAGGAAATTACCGCATTTCGTTTACTTATTATGCAAAAGTGTTAATCCCACCTTGCCTAGATACCGACTTTTGAGCGGCAACAGAAGCATTCGCTTCACTGATACCAACGGCACCGGCCGTTGCATGAGTGGCTTGAATATGGCCATCATGTTGATGCGTGTTGTGCTGTTGATTATCTGATGAGTTACCCAAGTTATCTTGCCCCACAGAGCCTTGAGCTAAGTGAATGCCACTTTCTTGTAGCGCATTACGTAATACAGGCATCATGGACTCCATCGCGGCGCGAACATGGCTGTGAGGCGAAACAAAGTGCATGACGGCTTGGTTATCTTCAATGCGTAAATGCACATTGAGTGAGCCTAACTCTTCAGGATGTAAGCGAATTTGCGCCTGAGAAACACCTTGTCGGGAGAAAAATAACATGTGTTGGCTTAACTGTTGTTGCCAAGCTTCGCTGCCTAATTGGCTAGTGAGATGCAAGGTTGGCGCTACGGTCGGAGCGTTCATTGCAGCGGCTTGTGCGACAGAGGTTGTTGGCATCATGCTAATTGGTTGAGTTGATGTCTGGTGTGTTGTGGCCGTGGTAAAGGCACTCGTTTCGCTTTGTGTGACAAAAGCACCTTTCCCGTTTGAACCAAGCATATCAGTCGAAAAAGTGGGTAGGCCAGACTGCGGCTCTTTATCGCTCACTTTTTTATTTAATGGCATAAAATCCGCTGTCAGGTTTTTACTACGAACGTCACGTTGATTATCTAACGGTAAAAGGGGCTGATCGCGACGCTCATCCTTTTCGTTTTTAATAAACGCCGTTATTGCCGGTTTATCTTCTTGTTCATCAAGCACTAATTGGCTCTTATCTAGCAGTTTGTCACTAGTTAGTGTGATATCTTCAAGGTCACCATTTAGTTGCTGCATCTTTTGGTTAAACGCGCCTAACTTAGGGAGCGACTCAGCGGCAAGTTGCCCATTAGCTGATGGATGTAATTGACTAGAAAGCGATAATTTTAAATTATTGAGCCAAGGTTGTTCGCTTGAATTTTCCCCGACTAACAGCTCAGATTGTAGAGCGGTTTGTACGCCGTCACCTCTAAGATTGCGGGTGAAATTAAGCTGCTCAAGGGTGTTCTCACCATGAGTGGGTGTTTTGCTTGCCGGGGACGCGCTTGTTTTATCTGAAACCGCTAACTTATCGGCGACAATTTCTTTATTCAGGGCTTGTTCATCAACGGCCGTGTTTACAGCCGTATTTTTGGGCGCGGGTTGCTGGTTATCAAGTAGCGCTTGAAATGGTAATGCGGGAGCTTGGTTTTCGTCATCCTTGGGGCCATTTTGCTGTTCATTAGCACTTTTTATGGTCTTTGCTGGCGGTGCAACAGGTACGATAGTCGCGTTGATGTCCATTTATTGTGGTCTCCGTAAAGTCGCTCGTTGGGCAAATTCATCCATTTGTTTTTGCTCTATACGATTTTGACGTTGATGTTCGGTGTGTTCAGCGCGTTGTATCAAAGTATCAAACGCATTGACCCGTTGTTGTTTTTCTTGCCAATGACGATTAGCCTCATCCACTTTTTGTTCCCACAAATTAAGTTGTTGCTGCTGTTGTTCAATGGTTAGCTCTAACGTGACGAGAAATTGCTGGTAATTTTGCCATTTATCGGAGGCCATTCCGCTGTGCAATGTCTGGTTTAATGTTTGCCGATATTCGGTTTGATAATTCTCCAGCATGGTTAATTGTTGCGCCATTTGTGTATGAGTTTGGCGTACTTGCGCTAACACCTTTGCTGCCTCTTCGGAGGCTTCTACGGCTAAACTGAGTAATGTCGTTAAGGCATTGTTATTGGCCATTTATCCCCTCGTTACTCGCTAGGTACCACTTGCTGTAATTGCTCGCAAGCAGTTTGGTAATCACAACGTTCATCAATATCTTGCTGTAAAAACTTAGACATACGTGGGTAATATTGAATTGCAGTATCCAGCATTGGGTCACTTCCCATTGCATAAGCCCCCACGTTGATTAAATCGCGGTTGCGTTGATAGCTAGAGGTGAGTTGTTTAAAACGCTGAATTTTTCGGTAATGTTCTTTTGGGATCAGTTCAGTCATTGCACGGCTAATGGACGCTTCAATGTCAATAGCTGGGTAGTGCCCTGACTCTGCTAAAGAACGAGAAAGCACAATGTGACCATCAAGGATGGCGCGAGCAGAATCTGCGATCGGGTCTTGTTGGTCATCGCCTTCAGTTAATACGGTATAAAAAGCGGTGATCGAGCCGCCATTCTTGCCATTACCTGCGCGCTCAACGAGTGCGGGTAGCTTGGCAAAAACAGAAGGGGGGTAGCCTTTCGTTGCTGGTGGTTCACCGACGGCTAAGGCGATTTCGCGTTGAGCCATACTGTAGCGAGTGAGGGAATCCATGATCAGCAACACGCTGAGGCCTTGATCGCGGAAATATTCGGCGATACGCGTGGCATAAGATGCACCTTGCATACGTAAGAGGGGGGAAACATCAGCAGGTGCAGCAACCACCACTGCACGTTTTAAACCGTCAGTGCCTAAAATATTTTCAATAAAATCTTTAACTTCACGGCCACGTTCCCCAATCAGCCCAACGACGATGATATCGGCTTGGGTAAAGCGTGCCATCATGCCAAGTAATACACTTTTCCCTACGCCTGAGCCAGCAAACAGGCCCATGCGTTGCCCTCTACCCACAGTCAATAACGCGTTGATTGCTCGTACACCGACATCGAGCACACTACTGATTGGTGTGCGCTCAAGAGGATTAATGGGGGGTGTGATTAATGGGGCTCGCGTTTTAACTTCGAGTGGGCCTTTGCCATCTAATGGGGTGCCTTGTGCATCAAGCACTCGCCCTAATAGTTCATTACCAATAGGGAGTAAGCGGCTGGTTTGCCCGTCATCCCCCGTTGATTGAGCATAGACACGAGCACCTGGGGAGATACCTTCGAGGTCGGCTAATGGCATCAACAACATTCTAGGCCCACTAAAACCGACGACTTCACACACAACTTCGTCTGTACCGCCATTAATGGAGCGTTCAATAAAGCAGGTTGCCCCTAAGGGCATTTTAATCCCCTCGGCTTCCATGACTAAGCCCGTAATTTTTGTTAGGCGGCCATAACGGCGTACCATCGGAATGCCTTTCATCCGCGATTCAAAATCGTCAAGCGAGGCAATCCAGCGTCCCAAACGTGCGGTCATGTAAAGCTCTCCGGTGCATATAAACGGCACAATTCTTGCCAACGTGTTGCGACGGTCATATCGATTTCGCCATCTTCAGCGACCACACGACAACCCCCAATATGCAGCTTAGGGTCTGCGACTAACCGCCAACCATTCAGATTTAAGAGTGAACCAAGGTGCTGTTCAATCAACTCAAAATGATTGGGGTTAACATGTAATTCTGGTTGACCCGCAAAAATAGGTTTTTGCTGTAATAAGTTACTGATTTCCTCAAGTAATGCAGTACCATCACATACAGTAGATTGACCCAACACTTGTTTTGCAGCGGTTAATGCAATTTGTAGCAGCTTTGTGGTAACAACCGTATCAAAGGTATCAAGAGAATAATTGAACTCAGATAACAATTTTTGCCATGTCTCAATGACGGGTTGTTGCAAAGCAAGTGCTTGCTCACGCCCTTGCTCTTCGCCAGCACGTAAACCTTGTTCAAACCCGGCTTGATAACCCTCTTTTTGGCCTTGTTCATAGCCTTGTTGATAACCTGTACGCTGCGCATCTTCTTTTATGTTATCGAGCAAGTTGATTTGCTCTAAGACTTCTTTCGGCTCTAAGCATGGCACTTTTGGTGCGTCTGGCTCAGGAGCTTCATTTAAAGTTGAATTAAGATCCCATTGGTTAAGCTCACGCAGTTGCCAAGGCTGCCATTGGTCGTTAGGCGTTGTTGAATTAGACATACACATCGTCTCCACCACCGATGGCGATTTCGCCTTTTTCTACTAAACGACGAACGATAAGCAGGATCGCTTTTTGCTCGTTTTCCACTTGGGACATGCGAACCGGTGAACGCGATTCCAAGTCGTCGCGAACAATTTCGGCAGCGCGAACCGCCATATTGTTGAGGAAGTGGTCGCGCAGGGCTTGATTGCTGCCTTTGAGGGCAATGACCAGTGAGTCGGTTGACACTTCTTGCAAAATACGTTGGATACTGCGGTTGTCCACTTCGATAAGGTTTTCGAACAGGAACATTTCATCAATAATGCGTTGAGCCAATTCGCCATCGTAATCCCGCATTGCATCGATAACGCTTTCTTCTTGTTGGCTTTTCATTAAGTTGATAATTTCTGCTGCTGTTCTTACGCCACCCATTTTGCTGCGTTTGAGGTTTTGGCCGTCCAATAAGTTGTTTAAGACTTCGGTCAGTTCCGCTAGGGCTGCAGGTTGCACTCCACCAAAAGTAGCGATACGTAGCATAATGTCATTGCGTTGGCGCTCTTCAAATAGTTCAAGTACGTCCGCAGCGAGGTTACGTTTCAAGTGAACTAAAATTGTGGCGATAATTTGTGGATGTTCATCACGAATAATATCGGCAACGGTTTGTGGCTCCATGTAGTTGAGGCTTTCGATACCTGAGGTGGTTTCTTGTTTTTCAAAGATATCTTCAAGTAAGCTAGCTGCGCGTTCCTCACCCAACGCTTTGACCAGTACCGAACGCAGGTAATCATTTGTGTTGATATTTAAGGCCGCGAATTGAATTGCTGACTCTTCAAATTCAGTTAGCACTTCCGCAAGTTCGTTATTGGAGATTTGGCGCATGTTAGACACCGCCATACTCAATTGTTGAACTTCTTTAGGGTTTAGATGCTTAAATACTTCCGCAGCCTGATCTTCACCGAGTGTCATTAACATTACGGCACTTTTTTCTGTTCCACTTAAACTCATAGGGATTTTCCTAACCACTGACGGATAACCATTGCCACGACTTGTGGGTCTTTCTCTGCCATTTCACGTATACGTTGGCTTTGGATCTCTGCACTAACACGCTGGCGAGTAAGACGGCGGCGTGTTTGCTCATCCATGTCTTCGTTTATTTCTTCATCTACCACGAACGGTGCTTTTGCCTGAGTTGCGACAAAAATTTCAGCATCAACTTGGGCTTGTTGTGTTTTACGATATTTAACCCATTGAGGTTTGATACCGAAGCGCCACATAAACCAAGCAATGAGGGTGATGAGCAATATTTTTCCGTAATCCAAAAGTTGTGTAATCAACTGTGGATTGGACAGTAATGATGGCTCTACTTCAACAGGCGTATCATCAGTAAATAAGGAGTTAGTGATGTTGATTGAGTCTCCTCGTGCTGAAGAAAAGCCCATCGCTTCTCGTGTTAACGCTTCAATTTGCTGTAGCATCTCTGGCGGCAATGGTTTCATTTCTGGCCCATTTTCGCCTTCTTGTGAATGGTAATTAACAATAACTGCGACCGAGAGCCTATCAATGACGCCAATTTGCCGTTGAGTATGGCTAATTTTGCGATCTACTTCGTAATTTGTGGTTTCATCGCTTTGCGAGTTAGTCGTGTTATTACGGTTATTGGTGGTTTGCTGTGCGTCTTTATTGTCTTTGTTAGTTTCAATTGGCGCATTCGGTGCGCTAACTGGTTGATTCGACAATGCCCCCGGGACACCGCCCGTGCCGCCATTATTGTTTTGCATACTTTGGCTGTTCTGGCGGGAACGAATAGCGGCGCTGTCCGGTGTTTGGTTCGGCTTATATTCTTCGGAGGTTTGCTCAACCTTGGAGAAATCCATTTGCGCGGTGACTTGTGCATGAATATTGGCACGCCCAACTAATGGTGACAAAATATCTTCAATGCGTTGTTTGAGATGAGATTCCATCTCTTTGGTCATCTTAATTTGTGCGCTATTAGCTGATTGCTGGCTGTTATCATTATTTGTGAGCAAGCGTCCCGCTTGGTCGACTATAATTACATTACTTGCAGTTAATCCTGTTACGCTACTTGAGACCATATGCACAATGGCGCTAATTTGCCCTTCGTCGAGCATTCTTCCAGGTAATAAACCTACCGTGACAGAAGCTGTAGGCAACTTTTGCTCACGGACAAATAGTGTCGGTTTTGGGATTGCTAAATGTACACGCGCACTTTGCACGGGGCTCAACGATTCGATAGTGCGAGATAATTCACCCTCTAAAGCACGCTGGTAGTTAATTTGTTCACTAAATTGGCTAATACCAAACTGTTCTTTATCTAATAATTCAAAGCCAGTATTCCCCCCTTTAGGTAAACCAGATTGGGCGAGCTTCAAACGTAATTCATGCACTTTATCTGCAGGAACTAAAATGGCGCTACCATTATCAGCGATTTGATATGGCACATTCATCTGAGTTAATTGGCTGACAATATCGCCACCATCTTTAGCACTAAGATTACTAAGAAGTACGCGATAGTCAGGACTGCGTAACCAGAGAAGTAGGGCAACAATAATTGAAACAGCTGCAGCCGCCGCAATCATTAACGGTATTTTAGGATCAGCTTTAATACGATCAACTATTGAGGCAAAACCCTTTTTGGCCTCCCCCGTGTCTTTAGATGCGGCACTCATAAATATTCCCTGCTTGGCAGACTACTAGACGGATGAAAATACTTTTGGTGAAACAATGTTATTTCCCTCTTCGTAACGTCACTTTTTCACTTTGCTATTATTTATTGTTTTGTAGGGTTCTAATGACGGAATCAGCCTATAATTTAGGTGTTATTTATCGGCTTCAAGTTAAAAAGGGTGTGGTAGGGTAAGCTTGCTAAATAAATTTGTGACAAAAATTCACACTATATAAGAAGAGAATAAAATGACAGTTCAAGCGATTGAAGGAGTTGTATCACAATTAAATGTTGTGGCAACTCAGGCAACGAACCCAACAAAACCTATAATAGAACCCGTCGGTTTTGCTGATCATCTGGTCGCCTCTGTGAATCAAATAAATAAAACACGTAATGATTCTGCTAAGCAAGTTGAAAACTTTACGTTGGGAAAACAAGATATTTCTTTGAATGATGTGATGGTTGATATGCAAAAAGCGAGTTTAAGCCTCCAAATGGGCATACAAGTCAGAAATAAGCTGGTGGCTGCATACCAAGAAATTATGTCAATGCCAGTGTGATATGGTTATCTATTTGAATTAAAAAGAGTATTGTTAATTTCAATTCCATTTGGGGACGCATAGGGGACATTATTACTCAATCTTTGGTTTAATAAAGAAATTTGGTCTTGGTCGTTCTCAGGCATCCAAGCGCCATAAACATCATGAACCATCTTTGAGGATGAGTGTCCCATTTGTGTCGCTATAAACGAAGGGTTTGCGCCTGTGCTTAGCATCCAGCATGCGTATGTGTGCCTAGTTTGGTATGATTTTCTATGTCTAACTCCTGATTTTCGAATTAATGATTTCCATATTTGTGAGAATCCACCGGGAGAATAATATTTACTAGTGCCGCCATTGACGCTTACAATTGATGGTTGAAACACAAACGTGCATTTATCCTTCCTTATTTTTTTAAATTCTCTGGTATTTACATTTATATCTATCTGCTGCGTTAGCTTTGTATATGCAGATTGGTTTTTCAAGCAATTAAATGCAGCATCAACAAGATGAATGACCCTATCTGTCCCAGCGCTGGTTTTGGGATATGAAAACTTGGATGGTGCAAATATGTTGCGTCTAACCATTAGTGTTTTCTCGACCATGTCTATATCTTCCCAAGCTAATCCTATTGAGTTCACGTTACCTGATTGGTATCAGCACGGCATAACTTATCAGATGGGGGATGTGCAATGACTGATAAATACAAAAATCTTCGAGTTGCAATAGCAGCGGCTAGAAGAAAATCAAGAGAATCACTTCATCGCGCCAAATTTAGTGTTATTCAGCTTCCACTAGGAAATCTGGCTGTTGTGAAAACTTTTGATGCGCAACAAAGAGGAAAGTCGATTGTTTACTCAGTAGGTTGAGATAGGCATCACACAGTATTGCCGGAGGTAAGATGAGACTCGAAGACTTACCTAAGTACTTTTCACCTAAGAGCCCAATGTTTAGTGACTATCCAGCCGCTACAGCTTCAGATAACCTAACAATCACCGATGTAATGGCCTCGCTTGGTTTGGCGACCTCGAAAGCGAGAATGGGGATTGAATTGTTTTTGGCGAAACACGGTATCAATAAGCCAGATGAAGCGGTGGAAAGTCTCTATCAATATGCACTAACTCAGGCGCATAAATACAGTGCTATCCAAAAGCTTAATGAAGATGATAGGTCATCAGTTCTGCAAATACTCGCAAATTATGCATTTCAGGACTATGCAAGAAGCGCAGTCAGTAAAAAGGCTTGCCCTGATTGTCACGGAGGATTTATTGAAGCCGAGGTGTTCGATACTAAATATTCCACTAAGGCAAAGGTATTTGTATCTTCAGGAGGGCTAGCGCCACTTCGGATAGCTAACACTGCAAGAGAGGTTCGAGATACAACTAAAATAATTTGCAAAACATGCTGCAAATGCTCGGGGCGTGGATATTCACGGTTATCGGCTGAAGATGTAAGGCGTGAAATCTGCGATAAGGTTTTTGATTTGCCCGAAACTTCATGGCGTAGAAACATTAAGCCATTCTATGAAATGCTAATTCAGGAATGTTTCAAAGAACAGGAGAACGCAGAAAAGCAACTATCAATCGTCACAAAAAGAGAAAGTATTTCCATAAATTAACACTTAACTAGAAATATTCATTGCATGAATGGCGATAGTGGACTATCATGCTTCCAATGATGGGAATTTTGCATTTCATTATCCCAAGCGAAATAAAATAGAGCCTCACTTCGGTGGGGTTTTTTGCTTTCAAAGTCTAACGATTGTATTTTGTTGAATATAAGTAAAACGATTATGGAATTTTTGAGCGCTAAAGTATTTATTGGAATACTATCTAATACCGATAATTATTTAGAGTGACTATATGAAAGCGATAATAATATTACCTTACTTATTTTTGCTTGGATGCTCCACACCTGCAATGGAGATAAAAAGTGAAACCCAAAAAATTAAAGGATCTTCCAGCAGAGTTAAACCCATAAATACCTACTCAGTGGGGCACGGCAAAACAAAGTTTGAGGTTGAATTAGAGCAACAACAAAACAGAGTCGCTGTAAGAAGTCAAAATGATGACTCATATGCCTATTCGTTGGATTATCTTAGATATGAAAGAGATAAGCAAGAGAATGACAGGCGAAAGAGGGAAAAAGAGCAATCTGAAGCATCGCAACGAAAAATCCAATCTTTAGATAGAGAATATAGCTCGCTTGAGGCTATGTATATTTATAGAGATCTATCTAGAGATGAAAAGCAAAATATCGAGAGTAGAATGAAGCAAATAGAGATCGACCGAAATAGGGAAAGACTTCAGAGTTTAGGCTCCATAGGTGGAGATAGCAAGTCTTGGGAATGGCGGTGGGAACGATGATATAAATCATCATCTGATTTTTGTTATTAATTCCAACTCTCCGGAATTTCCGGATAGTTCACATTCAAGAGGTCGCCTAGTGCGGCCTTTTTTCGTATACGCCGCCACAGAATCAATTACCCTCGTTATCAATTAACACAAGAGCTGTGTGCGGCTATTTATTAACTCAACCTCAGGCACTCCGTAGGGGGTGAAGCTACAGCGCAATGAGAGTGATAAAGAATTCATTGATTCATTTAATGCTGTCGAATATATCAATGCATCCCGTGTCCACTTTGAGATGAATCGCGATGAAGCCGAGAAGCTCACAATGTCAGAGTTTCTGATGATGCTTAAAGCTAAGTATTCAGAGGAAAAAGGCTTCACCAAAGAAGAATATGACACTGCTGTTGATGATTATTTCGAGCGTAAAAAAGCGTCGAATTGCACAAGCTAAAGGAACAAGGGGTAACTATGTATTTACATGTTTTACGCAAAAATCCTGTAGGTAAGCTTAACGTAGAGCAGGAGTTGATTAAAGTAAGTAGCGTTGAGTTCACTAGTGGTTTTTCTTCTAACGATAGATATTATAGTGATGTTGTTATCATTTGCAGGGTTGATAGCTCAAGGGAAAATAATCTAATGTTTATTGAATTAAAAGAAGGAGATGTATTTCAGGCGTTAAGTGAGTCTGGCGCTATTCTGAAAGAATATAAAAAATAACGCCATGAGACTCTACTTCTTAATCCCTAATTTTTCTTTAACGACTTCCATCTCTCGTTCAAGCTGGAATATGCGCTCAGCCGCATCAGAAATCGTTAAAACTTCAACATGAGAATTACGCAGTATCCAATATTCGATAGCTGCGACCGTTTCTTGATTGGCTGACTGATTATTAAATTCAGCTAACTCTTGAATTCTATCTTTTAAATCAGTCGGTAATCTGAGGTTAACCTGCGGATGCTTATATTTTCTTTCCATGCCACCTATCCTCAAAAACTCTCATTCTAGATAGGTGTTTTTTAGGTATTAATGAGTATCAAGTAGGTATCGTTGTATATGTATACAGTATTTTTGTTTGCGTGGTGCTTTTGTCAGTGGCAAGGTATCTTTTTATTGCAGATAAAAAAGAGCATGGCAATCTCGCGGGGCGCGAATTATACGAGCGTCAATGTAAAATACAAGCAAAACTGTTGACTTAATGAAACTTAACTTTCATTATAACCAGAGGTAATACGCATCGTATACCTAGATGTAAATTATAACTCATTGGTTTATAACGAAGTTAATATGAGTCACGCACTGCAAAAGCCTAATCGCTTAAATATACCTGCTCGTGACAAAAATAAAATCGCAGCGCCAAGAGCTGCCATGAGCGAGCAAGGAAGTCATGATAATCAAGTCAAGAATGCTTTTGACTTTGGTTTCACTCGCTATGAAAAAACCATGGAAAAATTAGCTAAGGTATAGTGAGTGCTGAATATCACAGGGGAGTTTGTTGAAGGAATTAACTATCTGTCTATCGATGATATAATAAACATCAATAGAACATTGATAGAGCGACAAACGCCCAATGAGCCAATCGAAGTATTAAACTTTAACAACCTTAGCTCATCCCAATCAAGACCAAGCCAAGTAAAATACTATGAATAAACAGATGATATGTTTGTTCTTGCTGCAGTATTAATTGAAAGCCTGATACAAAACCATCCTTTTGCCAATGCGAACAAACGAACCGCCATGATGGCAGGGTACGTTTTTTATTACTTAATGGTTATGAACTAACGGCTCCAGAGGATGAAGTGGTCGAAATGGCTCGCGGACTAGCAACTAAAGAATATTCGCTTGATGAACTGGACAGTTGGCTGTGTAATTGGTCAAGAGATTTTGATTCAAGGCAACTTTGCAAAGAGCGAATAGGCATTGAATACTGCTCGATATTCAGCATTAAATCAGATTAACCCACCTCGGTGGGTTTTTTATTGTCTTAAATGCAGCATTGCCATAACATGCCGATGAACTTAAGCTAAACTTTTAAGGTAATGGAATGAATAAATTACTAGCGTGCTTTTTGAGCGTATCGATTTTAAGCTCTACTGGGTGCGTAACTGCAGCTGTTTGGGATTCTAACGCAGCAAAAGAGACTAAAACAAGGGCGAGTGTTGATTTAAAAGATAATATTGTATCAGCTTTTGAATATAAAGATATTAGCGTTAAAAATAAACTAACTAATAAAAAATTAAAAGATATTGAGCTTCCTACTTCAGGTTATGGTTTTTTAGGTGATAAATATGTTTATATACTCACGAATGGCTCTGCTGAATTAATGAAATTAAATGAGTTGGTTAAAGTAATTCCATTGTCAGCATTTAATAACCCTGAGGGAGTTATTAGAATAGAGATAAAGCCAGATGAGCGCAAAGAAGGACTAGTAAAATTTAATGACAGCTACTTTGTTTATATAGATAAAAAGTACAAGTTAAGTCCAGAACAAGAGAAAAACCTTAAGGATTTTGGTTTTAGTGAGAGGCGATTTGATAATGATAAGTCATGGGTTAAAACAATCCCGCTAAGTGGCTATTTATTTGATAGGGACGAGATCACTCTTCTATCAGCCCCCAATGCTAAGCTAAACCAATCATATAAGGTTGAGTTTTATACTTCAGAGGAATATACATCACTTAGTGCTGGGAAATTGGCTGGCAATGTTATGATTACACCATTTACTATTGCTGCTGATATTATTGCGACGCCAATATTACTTATACTGTATGCAAATTACGTCAATAAGTAATGAACAAATAGCAAAAACATTGATTAGGTCGCTCATGCGGCCTTTTTTGTTTGCTTCAATTTGCACTCCCGCTAAGCTAACACTCGGTAGGAATCTAGCCTGTCCTTGGGCTGATTTCATTGCATTACCCATCGGTCATTAACCCAACTGGTAGGGCTGTCTTCAATATTTACAATCCAATCGGCTGAAGATAGCGATAAAGTTAACTGCGAAAGTGCTTCAAGCCAATACTCGATTGATTCCATTAATATAGCTTCGTCTTCTAAAGGCAGTTTCGTTGAGCCTTCTAAAATAAACCCCTGAGACAACTCTTCATAAAAGTTTAGAGTTTCAGCTTCATTTTTGTATGGAAAGGATTGATTTAACTTATTCACCAGATTGTTAAATGAGTCTTTTTCGGTGGTTGTTAATAGGGAGTTCCTAGTTGCTGAATAATAGATTGATACGCCCATGGCTAAGGCCTCACTGTAAGAGAGTTAGAAATAGCGAATAATAATAGGGTAGTTATAAGCAATAAAATAAGAGTTAGCTTAATTAAGTAAGATTGCTGTAGATAGCCCGTCCTTGGGCTTGCAATCCAGATCACACATTACGCCTCTTGATTGAGGTTTTTTCGCTTCCTTGATAATATCAATAAATCTTAAGTTAAATTTATGGTGGTGTATGAAAAAGGGAATTCTTCTATCTTTTATTTTTGTGATTTTGCTTTCAGGTTGTAGCTACGTGACTGATAAGTATTATTTGAATAGTGAATAGCCACCAATTCAGTAGACACTCACTAATTTTCCTTTATACCGTTTTTCATACTCTACAGGCGACTGTTGATTATTGGAACCGTGCCTGCGTTTAACGTTGTAGAACATTTCGATATACTCAAAAATATCAATTTAGCTGGCATCATTTTCAGTTATCCACACTATATATATTATTAACCATTCAAGTTCTCCTTTAGGTTGAAGAGTTAATTTTATTGTTATGGCTAGGCAATTAAAATATGGGGTTCATGGTGTACTTACGTTTTGGGTTACACGTAATTTGTATTTATCAATATTCATGCTTACCTCTGGATGTGGGAAACCATTACTTATCGATTGATAACAATTATTTATTCTGTTTAAATGATTGCATTCTGATTTGTATAGGTGTTATTTATGGAAGCTTCATTTGTTGCTATTCAATTTTTCGGGCAATTATTCCCTACGCATCCTTTCACGTTAGCTGAAAGTGTTGGGAAAGCGGTTTCCATTATTATGTTTATACATTAGTGTTGGTGCGGTGGGTTACTTGTGCTTGATAGCGTTTTGATTTTTGGCTGTCATCACAACCATTCCAGTGAGCTTATCGAGGGCATTTTTACGGCTCCCAACGTTAACAGCCTGAGTGATTTGTCGGTTTATATCTTTATTAATGCCTTTTAATTTTTCCTGAACGGGCCTCTTTCACGTGCTTGTCCGTTAGCCATGTGATTAGTCTTGCTCCATTTCCATAACCTTCATTAAAGTTTCCATTATCACTGACTTTCTTTTCCAAAAGATTTGCGTTCTATTATCCATCTACCAAAACCTCATGAAGAAATAGATAGGGCGTTTAGTGATATGCCACAAGTATGACAAGTGACCATAATAAATATATATTGTCAGGTTAATAAAGAATATAGAGAGATTGATAATGAATACTTTGGATAAATTAAAAACTAAATACCCAAATGCATCGGTATGGTCATTCGGTGATAGCCCCGAACTTGCTGATGAGTTAGTTGCTCTTGTAGTTAATGGGCGTAAAACCGCGTCATGTAGTTCATTGAAATCCTATTTATCTGAAGATTTAATTAAAATTGGTGGCATCAATATTATCCTTAATGGGGCTAAAGAGCCTAAGTGTGTGATACGGACAACAGCATTAAAACTAATTAAGTTTAATGAAGTTACTGAAGAGTTTGCGAGGAAAGAAGGTGAGGGTGATTTAAGCTTAGATTTTTGGAGAGCGGGTCATAAGGACTTTTTTACTCGAGAAGGCTGTTTTTCTGATGATATGGAGCTAGTTGCTGAAGAGTTTGAGCTAATTGAAGTCATTTAAAAAACTTACAAGACCCGCTTACAGTGGGTTTTTATTGGATGGAATATAAAATAAACATATTTATCCTATGCGCCGTAAACCCTGGTCATTAAACTTCTCTTATAAAGCTAGTTATTTAATGGTTAGTATAATAAAGTTTGCTATCTCTAAATATTTGTGGTCTAATTCGTTCACTGGTTTGGAAGTACAGGCCTATTTATGCTAGTCAGTTTTAAGATGTTCACCATTAAGCGCTATCTCAGATACCTCTTCATTGCGAATTCCTTCTAATTAATTCCCATAAGTAAAAATACCAAACAAACCGCACATATGCCTTATGGCAAAATTAAAAAATTAAAGGAAATTCTATGTCTAATACAATGACTGGTTCAGTAAAATGGTTTAACGATGATAAAGGTTTTGGTTTTATTACTCCTGCTGATGGCAGTAAAGATGTGTTTGTTCACTTCTCTGCAATCCAGAGCGATAACTTCAAATCTTTAGCTGAAGGCCAACAAGTTTCATTTACCATTGAAAATGGTATGAAAGGTCCAGCTGCTGCAAATGTAGTTGCGCTTTAAGGGCACAATAAAAATTTATTTTTATTTTAAATGTCCTTGCTGTAGCGGCTCACAATATCGGACTTCACAGTTTGATATTTCAGTAAGTAATCCACATGGTGCAAAATGTATTTTTTGCAAAAGTGCGATGAAAGCTCAAGCTAATTAGCGGCCAGTTAGGTCAATATTTAAAACCTCGCCAAGTGCGGGGTTTTTTGACATTAATAGGTTAGGTTTTTACGATAACCTATTATATGGCGATTAAATTCCAATAATATATATGCATGATCTTCAGATAATTAATAAAATAATAACCCTATTCATATTATAAAGGCTACATTAAGTAGCCTTTAGTGACGCTAATTCAGCCTGCCTTGGGTCACTATTGAGCCGCTCTCTGTATCGCTTCGCCTCCGGCCTCGACATCTTCACCGACGCCTTTGGTGGTATTACAGGCTGTTAAAGAGAATATAACCGCGATTGAGCATACGAATAAACTGATCTTTTTTAACATATCTTCTTCCTCTCGTTGTAAAAAAACACAAGTCATCAGATAGTGCTTGTTTAATTATAGCAGAATATCAACAGTGTCATTTTTCGCTTATTTTGCCGATGTAAATAAATGAGTATTTCAGGAAATAAAAAGAACCCTGCAATTGGGTTAAGGGATCGCAGGGTATCAAGGTTTAAATACACTAGACTGTCTTATTAGTATGCTATCGAGAGTAATTTATTGCTTGGTTCTATGTACTCAGTGTTTTTAACGTTCTTCAGCTGAGAATATTAATGTATAACCATGGTTAAAAAATAACCAGAATAATTTTGTAAAGGTTTGAGCTAACGTTGCTTGGTCATTTATCCTTTACGCGAGTTTTATCTATGTCACCTAATCACTCAATTAATGTAATTGCCTGATGAGTACGCGTTTTTATTGCTCTGGATGGTTATAAAGAGTACATTTTGAGCCTGTATTTCATTCATGGTTATTTGATGTGCTAACTAAGATTTTGCGTTTCTTATGTGTTCTATTATTGGTATTGCTTGCATTTGTATTTGGCGTTTCTCTGAATGTGAGTAAAAACCCGAGCGTTATTGACGGCGCAAAAGCGATGGTTGCTGATTTTATGTATCAACCTCAAGCGGCTAGTTTTAAAAATGTCACGTTTTATTCAAACGGCACTAGCATGAAAAATAAAGTGATTGGTCATGTCTGCGGCGAAGTTTTTACTTTTAAGGATGGGAGCCCTTATAAATATAAACGGTTTATCGTCCAAGTGGCCGCAAGTAAGCAGGGCTCATGCGTGTATTCTTTTCCATTATTTGATTTTGAAGGTGAAATAATGTCAGAGAATGACTTTCAAAAGAGATGGGGTAATAGTTGTGAATAAGATTACGGCTAAAAAATTAATTTTGTCCAATGTGAAGTGTTCCATCGGGTTTGCTTAGGTTAACGATTATATCAAGAAAAAAATGGCTCCGAGTAGGAGCCGAAAGGAATGTATTAAATGAGATTAACATTGGTGTTCACTATACCGCTTCTTTAGTTAGCTTATGAATACATAGTTAAAAATATGTTTCTTTTTGTAAGTTTTTAACAGCAAGAGTAACGTTATCAAAGTTAACTAGACTATATTCTTAAAAATAATTAATAAAATTCAATAAGTAATCTAGAAAGTGAGAGCTGTATTTATCTGTAGATTAGGCACTTATTGGTATTCTAGTTGTATAACCCTATTTCCAAAGCATCAAGGTATTTATTGGTTTTAATTTGCATTTTTACTGATCTAACATGGTTGCAGTGAGTTGATGAGGGCAAAACATGAAGAGAGACGAGGTCATTGATTATATACAGAGCCATTATGGTGTAGCTCCTGAACACCCATGGGCTAAGCTGCCTAAATACCTTGTTTTTCGGCATACAAACAACTCAAAGTGGTTTGCTGTTATGATGAGTATTCCAGCAAATAAATTATATGAAGGTGGAGGGGGTAAGATAATTGACATTATAAACCTGAAAGCTGCCCCTGAATTAGTTGGTTCTTTAAGGCTAATTAAAGGTGTTTACCCTGCATACCATATGAACAAGGAGCACTGGGTGACGGTACATCTGAATAGTGATTTTAATAAGCACGAACTTACCTTGTTGATCGATGAAAGTTATAAACTAACCTATAAATAGCGGGTTGGTTTGTAAACTTGTTACTGTATTTTTTCTTTAGCGTTATGGTATCCAGTTGTTAGTATCATTTACTACTTTCAAACGATAGAACACTAAAAAGGCATGATGATGAAAAAAATTTTAGTCGCAATGGCTTTTACAGCCTTATTAGTTGGTTGTGATAGCAAGCCTGATGCTCCATTTGGCTTAACTTGGGGGCAGTCAATGGAAAGTATCAACTTTGTTAAAGATGGTAACTGTGAAACGAAAGAAAATATCACAACTTGTAAGTTTGAAAATCAGAAGCCTTTTAATCAATGGTCCTATTCAAATGAACTCACCTTTGATAAAGGAGCGCTGGTCAAAGTTATTTCTACATTCGCGGGGATTGATGGGCGTAATCCCAGTTTCCAGAATTTTAATGAAAAGCTGAATATTGAAGCTGATTTTCTGCAAAAAAATGGTTTCAATGCAGACCTCATCACTAAGATAAAGCAAAATTGCCAAAACAGTGAGGCTTGCGATAAAACAAGTGAGAGGTTCACAACACCTATAGGTAACATTAGTATTTGGCTGACAACTAAATCAACACACAACCCCATTGGGGTTGTAACATTCACACCTTAATACTTTGGGTTATATTAAAAATAACTTGATTGGTCGTTATTTATAATAAATTTAATTTAAATATAAGCGGCATATGGTTATTAAATTAGTAAACTAATGTTATTAATTGGCAGTTAAAGCATTAATGGTTATTAATTAAGGCAGATTAATCTTAATTATGAAATATTGAAAAATGCCCCCAATGGATATTGGGGTGTTTTTTCTCAAAGTCATAATCTTTTTTAGTCAAAAAAAGAGTCTTAATCTGATTTTTAATTGCTTCATTAATAATATTTAGTTTATTTAATATTTTGATTTAAGTAGGGTTACTTAGTGGGAATTGTTGGTAATTCCTAATTAAATCATTATGTTAAGTGTTGCTGTTATACCTGTTTAATGTAATATTGAATTTGTTTGAAATTCCCTTGGTTATATTTATGTTTAAACCGCCTGAGTGGCGGTTTTTTTTTACCATTTATCCGATATCCAAAGCCCACTCTTTTTCATCGCAAAACCAAAAAGTATGCCAACAAGTAATGATTGAATGGTAATTAACCATGCGCCTTGTGTTGCAAAAATAGTGCATGTCCCCACAAAGGTACCGGGTATATAAGCTAGCCACTGTTTTTTGGCTTGAATACACATAAAAAAAGCAACTAAGCCTGTAATAAAATAACCCACATAACTGGGTAGATGTTGAATATAATGGCCACTATTGAGGATCACTAACCCCCAAATAACGCCACTACTAACCGTTAAAGCAGTAATACCAAGCCCTTTAACGCCATCTTTTGGATAAGCAAAATAAGCTGTACAGCCAAGAAAACCAGCCCAGCTAATTAACCCTAAAGAGTCTGCGACCCAAGCCCAAATACCAGAGAGAATGGCGGTGGTTAACGAAAGACAAAATAGTAATTTCACAATATGCACTTTAAGTTATGTAGAGTATATCTCTAGGTTGTATGGCTCTAAGTTGATTCGATTCAGCTTTGTGTTCTTTTTAATAGCCTGATGCTGTTAATGGGTATAGCACCAAGTTAACTTATTAATAATAAGGTAATTATTGCTTGAATGAGGAGGATGCCCCCTTGTAAAGGCGAGCATTGTATAGAGATAAATAAAGCGTTGCAATTTGTATCCGCGATTATTTACGCTTAGATCAATTGCAATCGATTACATCGCACAATGGTGTAAAATATCAGCTTAGCTTAAAGGGGATAGTGTCGCGATAAATGAACCAATATTGATAGAGTGTAAACAGGACGATGTATAGAATGACACTTTTTGCCAATTTTTGATGCAGTTTGTTAAATAACATGGTATTTTTCTGTCAAATTTCACTATACTTTGTTTTTTCAGGGAATTTTAACTCAATTTGTTCACTTTCTTTATCATTAATAGGGTGTTGAATAAATTGCGTTCAATCTAGATGTCATTTTTTGCATATTGTTAGTAAATAAAAAAGCCGATAATGTTTTTTATACTTATTCTTTTAAAAATAGCTAAATAACTTAATGTGTCAGCCTATTTAACTCTTAATATCTATTTTTACTATATTTATTAAGTGGTTGTGGCCGCCATTGTGGTGATATAGCAACTTTAGCTGAGCAATAGATTTAATTATTGAGAATAAAGACTGAATTAATAGGATTTAAACCATGGCAGTAAGAGAAATTATTGAAATCCCTGATGAGAGACTGCGTATTAAATGCAGCCCTGTGACGGATTTCGCCGCAGTTCAAACCTTAATTGACGATTTAATCGATACCATGTACAGCACTGATAATGGAATTGGCCTTGCTGCAACCCAAATTGCTGAAACCAAGTCGATTATGGTGATAGATATTTCAGAAAACCGCGACCAACCAATGGTGTTTGTGAACCCTGAAATTGTGGAAAGTGAAGGGGAAACTAGCTACCAAGAAGGGTGTTTGTCAGTCCCTGAAATTTATGCGGATGTAGCGCGTTTTCTGCGTGTTAAAGTTAAAGCATTCGATAGGCATGGCAAAGCGTTTGAAGTCGATACTGATGAGTTCTTGGCGATTGTGATGCAGCATGAAATTGACCACTTACATGGCAAAGTGTTCCTCGACCACCTATCACCACTAAAACGTAATATGCTATTAAAAAAGCTGAAAAAACAACAGCGTTTAAAACAGCAACAATAGTCGTTTTTGGTATTTATATCCGAAAATGGCGTGTCAGGTCTAATGGCCTGACACACGGACTGGTTTTTATTCCATGGGGCGAATGACAATCGGGGTATCTGGCTCATCAAATTGGCCGTAGCTATTATTGAGTACCCGTTTTTGGTCTAATTGTTTCATTTCTTTGCTTAAGAAATTTAAATGCTGCTGTAAATATTCTTTAGTAATACGTTCATTTTCAATAATTTTATGCAATAACTGAATAAATTCTTCAGTGATTGGTTGTTGTTGTTCGAACGCTTGGGTCAACTGGGTGAGGTTTTCCACCGCAAGGACATATTCTGTCTCGCGGGAGACTAATGTCTCCCATTCCCCGGATTGCGCTAAGGCAACTAACTCTTCACTCAATACTAAGACATTACGGTATATTTCATGTAAATCGATAGGATTTTTATTGTCCACCTGATTATCTTTCATCCACATTTGCACCGATTTGCTGCCATGCAGAAGCGATATCGGAGAGTAATTGGTAAACTTCTTGGACATAAGCCACGTTGTTTTCGAGGTTGGCGCGAAGTAACTGCATTGTCATATACTCATACAAGCTTGCTAAGTTTTCAGCAAGCTCGCCGCCAGCCTCATAATTTAACGACTGCTTTAACCCTGTGTCAATGATGTCGATAGCTTTTGAGATTTCTTTACCTTTTTCTGCCACCTTACCCTGCTGCATAAAAATCTCCCCGCGTTTTAGGGCACTAAGCGCCCCTTTAAACAGAATCTGGATCAATTGGTATGGGGTCGCATTGGTAATTTCACTTTCCAAATCAACCTGCTGATAGGTTTGCTGTGCGTGTCTTTGATACATGTTTTTAACCTAAAAGTATTAGCCTAATAATCGGCCTAATGAATTACTGGTGCTGTTAAGTGACGTCATCATTTTGTCGAGGTTTTGGAATTGACGACGGTACATGTCCATGGTGTTTTCGATTTGTTTATTAGTCTGCTCAATACGTTTGTCTAAGCTTTTCTTTTTCTTTTGAATACCATCGGTAGCGTTGTGTAACGTGCCTTCTTTGCTGTCTAAAGTATCTTTTAAGTAGTTAAAGTTTTCTGTCCCAAAACCAGTTTCTTTACCGTCTCCAGCAAAAAATACTTTGACGCTCGATGGGTTTTCTTTGAGGACTTTATCCAGCACTTTATTATCGATTTCTAAGGTACCATCCAGCTTTTGCTTAATGCCCATTTTGCTTAGAGTATCGATGTCTCCACTGGCTTGTGGCATGCGAACTTGGGTGCGTAAGGTGCTTTGGATCATGCGTAAAGTGGAATCACCAATTAATGGTCCGTTGCTTTTATCCGGTGCTGTGCCTTTTTCTGTAGGGGTATATTTGGTGAGTTCTTTCGCTAAAGTTTGGAATTCATTATAGGCATCCACCCACGCTTTAATTTTACCTTTGGCGGGTTCGATATCTTCCGAAACAATCAGATGGTCGGCTTTACCGTCTTCGCTTTCTTTTTTCAGCGTTAAGGTTAAACCAGGAAATAAATCTTTGGCTTCATTGGTTTGTGACTCTAATTTGAAACCATCAATTTCCAGTAATGCGGTTTGTGGTGGAACTTTTTGCTCCATACCAATGGTATCGGCATTTTTTAAGGTGACAACCCCATTCTCATCTATCACAGACTCAACATTCAGGATGTCAGCTAGTTTGTCATCGCCTTCCACATTGATGCTAATACGGTTTTCACTGCCTTCTTTTTTAGAGGTCACGACAAGGTGGTAGATATTGTCTTTGTCTTTAATAACCGATGCCGAAACGCCTTTATCGGTTTTATTGATGGCGTCTGCAATTTCAATCAGTGAAGTGTGTTTGTTATCCAGTTTGATAACGATTTTATCTTTATCTTCTTTTTGTGATGGTTGGGTGATGGTAATAGTACGTTCTTTAGCACCGTTACCGAGTAATTCTTTATTATCTTTTTGACCTTTAGTGGCGATAGTTTGTGCTTTTGCTAAACGTTCTACGGTAACATCATGTACACCTGCTACCGCTTTACCGTCAGTTTTCACATCAAAGGCTTTATATTCGCCATTGACTTTGGTGGTACTGATATCGCCGTATTTCTTTAAGTCTTCCGCAGCTTTCTTTAGTTTTTCTAAGGACGATTGCATTTTGCCAAAGGCACTGATTTGTGCGTCATAGCTGGCTTTTTGTGTCGTCAGTGGTTCCAAACGACGGCGTTCCATCGCTTCGAGTTGATCCATTTGCACATTTAAATCTAAGTTTGACCCGATACCGAGTGTAGATATTCCTGCCATGTTTTCTCCTACGCTATGTCGGCGACATAAATCTTGAATATAAAAACTATTTAGACTGTTATCGGCGAAATGGAGCAAAATTTTAGACTATTCTGAAAAAGAGTGATGGCAAGAACTGAGAAGATAAAAGTAGGTAATTATTACTATTGGAATTAAATAATAAGAAAATTAATAAAAAAAATTTGTTTGCTAAAAAATTAAGGGCTAAAAAGCGGGTTATAAAGCCATTTCTGCTCGTGAGAAGAAAAATTTTCACTAAAAAGCCTAAAGGGGACTTTTTTGTAGCCGATAACCTAGTTGCTGACGAAATTCATCAAGTTAAGCATTTTGGCTTAACGCATTAATTTGAATAATAAGGATCACATCATGGCACAAGTTATCAACACTAACATTCTGTCTCTGACCACTCAGAACAACTTAAACCGTTCACAAGGTGTATTAGGTTCTGCAATTGAGCGTTTATCTTCTGGTTCACGTATCAATAGCGCAAAAGACGATGCAGCAGGCCAAGCAATTGCTAACCGTTTTACTGCTAACGTCAAAGGTTTAACCCAAGCTTCTCGTAACGCTAATGACGCAATATCTATTGCACAAACGGCTGAAGGTGCGGTTAATGAAATTAATGAAAACATTCAACGTATTCGTGAACTGACAGTTCAAGCAAAAAATGATACTAACTCAAGCTCTGATCGCACTTCAATTCAAGACGAAGTTCAAGCGCGTTTAGATGAGATCAAACGTATTTCTGACCAAACTCAATTCAATGGCATCAATGTTCTTTCTCAAGAAACGACCATGAATTTTCAAGTTGGTGCTAATGATAGTGATGTTATTGATTTTAAAATGGAAAAAATTAATGTTGAATCTTTGAATTTAACTAATTTTGATTTGAAAGGTCCAATTGAAGTTAAAGCAGCAGTAGAAGCTGACTTAAAAAAGCAGTTCACCCTTCCTAAAACTCAAGTAAGTGAAACTGAATTTACAGGGATTGATGTTGCCGACGTTGTAACTGATGCTAAAACTGGTAAGTTATATACCAAAGATGGCGATGACTACTTTGAAGTCAAAGCAGAAGCTAAACTCGATGATGCTACTGGAGACAAAACTGAAGTTACTTTGACTAAAGGAGATGCAGTTTCTACTGGAACTGTAATTGGTGATGCTGATGAAGTTGCGAAATATCAAGAGTCAAAACTAAAGCAGTTAGATGATGCTTTGACTCAAGTAGATTCATACCGCTCTAAACTGGGTGCGTTCCAAAACCGTATGCAGTCTACCATCAACAACCTGAACAACTCTGTTAACAACTTAAGCGCAGCACGTAGCCGTATTCAAGATGCTGACTTCGCAACAGAAGTTTCTAACATGAGCCGTGGTCAGATTCTGCAACAAGCAGGTACTGCAGTGTTAGCACAAGCTAACCAAGTTCCACAAGGTGTTCTGAGCCTGTTACGTTAATTTAGACTTGTATTTTTGATTAAAGGCCAGCGATGCTGGCCTTTTCTTTGCCCGTCATATTTTGCACTACAAGGGTATTGCTTTCATTCGCTCACCCTCATCACGTACCTATGTACGCTCACCGGGATATCTTCACTACAACTTAAATTATTTAAGGGATTCAATTTGTTTTTTTAAAGCTAAAAGGAAAATACAATCAAACCCTAAAGATAACCTCCTTTAAATCAAAAATTGCTTCTCAACAAAACCACCACTCTCACTTGTATTGCCAGTAAAATTCCCTAAAAATTGTGTTAAAACAATAATTAACATTGTAATCATTCAAATTTGACCTATTTAGGATAAGGCAAATAAAGCCCTATTTATTGCCTTACTCTACGGATTGAATTCAAATCCAACACTGATAATGAGTACCTTTTATAAAGCTTGAAGGGTGATTCAGGTTGTGAGTGATTTGTATACTGCCGAAGGTGTGATCAATAAAAATAGCCTATGGGAGCGTTATTACCCTCTAATACGCCATGAAGCCCTGAAACTGCAAGTCAGATTACCTGCCAGTGTTGATATTGACGACTTAATTCAAGCGGGGGGCATTGGTTTATTGCATGCATTGGAACGTTTCGATGTTACCCAAGGGGCGTCGTTTGCCACCTATGCGGTGCAACGTATTCGAGGTTCGATGCTCGATGAGCTGCGTAGCCGTGATTGGGTGCCGCGCAGTGTGCGCCGCCAAGCGCGTGAAATGACCAAAGCTATTGGTGCGTTGGAGCAATCGTTAGGGCGCAGTGCTACCGAGCCGGAAATCGCCAAAGCACTGAATATCGACCTTGCGGAGTATCGTCAAGCATTATTAGATACGAATAATAGCCAGTTGTTTTCTTATGATGAGTGGCATGAGGTTCACGGGGAAAGCTGTGAGCCGCAAATGGATGAAGATGATGGCGGCAACCCATTGAGTTTGTTATTGGATTCCAGTTTACGCGACCAAATTGCAGCGGCTATTGAGCAATTGCCTGAGCGTGAGAAAATGGTGCTAACGCTGTATTACCAAGAAGAACTGAATTTGAAAGAGATTGGTGCGGTGTTGGATGTGGGGGAGTCTAGGGTGAGTCAACTTCATAGTCAGGCTATTAAACGTCTCCGGGGACGCCTTAAGTGATGCCCCTCGATGCTCGTCATACTTCGCATTGTGGGGGTGTCGACTGTGCTCGGCTACTCGGGTCACATACTTGTGTATGCTCCCCGAGATATCCTCACTGGTCTTCTACCCACAACACGAATTATTTAGAGCATCCGCATAGGGTGAATTTTTAATAAAACCTAAATTGAAACTGTTTTTTTAGATATTCCCTGAGTTTTCGATACTTGTGTATGCTCCCCGAGATATCCTCACTGGTCTTCTAGCCACAACACGAATTATTTAGAGCATCCGCATAGGGTGAATTTTTAATAAACCCTAAATTGAAACTGTTTTTTAGATATTCCCTGAGTTTTCGATACTTGTGTATGCTCCCCGAAATATCCTCACTGGTCTTCTACCCACAACACGAATTATTTAGAGCATCCGCATAGGGTGAATTTTTAATAAAACCTAAATTGAAACTGTTTTTTTAGATATTCCCTGAGTTTTCGATACTTGTGTATGCTCCCCGAGATATCCTCACTGGTCTTCTACCCACAACACGAATTATTTAGAGCATCTGCATAAGGGGATATTTTTAATACCCTCTAAATAGAAACTGATTTTTTGAGTGCTTTGTATCACAGAATGAATTATTTAACGTATTAGTTCAAAAGGTACTTTTAAAAAGCATTTAAATTAAATCTATTTTCTACAATATTCGTGGCTTGCCGCTTGATATCTGCGTTATCCGGTAGCTAAACGCGAATAATGCCATTCTCTTTTTTGATATATTCGATGCACACTTTTAAAAGTGACTCACAATAAAAAGCCATCAAATCCAGCTCCTCATCTAACCATTGGTTTAATTGTGCTTCAGTCACGGTATACACATCATTATCGTAAATTGCGGGTTTAGTGTAGTCCTCATCAAAATAACAGCCTATTTTCTCATCATATAATATCGTTCCCATTAACGTATGATGTACTTCAAGGGCACTTTCGAGGGTATTGATGGCGTCAATTTCTTCATTGGTCATGACAGAAGCATCAAGCAGGTAATCCCAAATATTTTGGGGGCAATGGGCTCGTGTTTGAGTCAAATAAAAGCGCGCTAAGGCAGTTTCTTCAACGGGTTCAGGGTAGGGGATAATAAAAGAAGAATACGTAAATGTGAATTTTTGAGTCAGTAGTCCTTCAAGGGCGGTGACCATATTCTCTTCATGTTCGTAATCGGAATATAAAGCGTAGGATAAAACGCGCAGGTCAAAATAACATTTCATTTTATCCATGACTGTGTGGCATTTCGATATGGCATAAACAGCATGTTTTACCGCTTTTTCATAATCATCAATGCCTTCATATTCTCTAAAGGTTTTAAAAGGAATAACTTGGCTTTTATTTGCTGCTTTAACGGCGCGTATTCTTAAAAGGATAATACTAAAGATAAGGAGTAAGACAGCTAAAAAATAATACATATTGCATCCTGACTAAAAGGTGTACGCGCTATCGCAAACTCACTACGCCACACAGGCGGCTAGGTGACATAAGTGAAATATTATACGCTATTTACTGATCTCGACGCAAAAGAAAGGCTATGTAAATAGTCTATTTATCATTCCCCATCTATTAATTTAGCCAAAAAATTCTCTGCCGTGGTGTGCCACGCTCTTGGGGATTGAGTAAACCCCAGTCTTAGGTACTCGGTGAGGTTACTGTCGGTCGAAAAAAATAAAAGGTTGCATTCAGAAGGCAGTTCTTCAGCGGCAAGGCGCATTAAATGACGGTCGATACCGTGCTTTTGATAATTGGTATCTATGGCAAGCTCACAGATATAGCAGCAAGAACTAAAATCGGTGACCGCTCTTACAAAACCCACAACTTGCTCTTCATCCCATGCACTAATTAATAAGTCCGCATTATTTAGCATTGCATCTAATTTGGTTAGGTTATCGGTAGGTACGGTTTCTTTAAATGATGACTGATGGATTAAGCGAATAAAATCCTCAATGTTAATGGCAAAATTCATTTTATAGGTCAATCGGTTGGCGATGGCATCCATAAATTCCCCTTGCAAGACGTGAGCTCTCTTATAGGTTTAGCTCTAAATAGCGAAAATTTCCTGTTTTTGTGGGATGTTATCGATTTGCATCTTCATTATTTGCCAATATATTTAATATTTATCATTGTTCTACTATTCCAATTGCCATATAAATGTCTTAAGTTAAATTCAAGGTAAGTCGTTATGTTTAGCCCATTTAAGCAGTAAAGCTAAACACCATATGAATTCTATTCAACAGATAAGTGAACGAGATATGACTATGGAACTAAAGGATTATTACAGCATCATGGGTGTAAAACGCACCGATGATTTAAAAACCATTAAGACCGCGTATCGCCGTTTAGCGCGAAAATATCACCCCGACGTCAGTAAAGAATCGGATGCCGAAGCCCGCTTTAAGGAGATAGCAGAAGCGTGGGCGGTATTAAGTGACAAAGAAAAACGCGCCGAATACGATGAAATGTGGGAACATCGAAATGACCCTTATTTTAATCAAAGGCACCAAGGTCAACAAAGCCAAGGCTATTCCCAACAAGGGTTTGATGCGGGGGGCTTTGATGATATTTTTTCATCGATGTTTTCCCAACGCGCACGCGGCGGCAGTACAAGGCAAGCACGCAGCCATCGTGGCCATGACTTAGAGGTTGAATTAGCCGTTTTCCTTGAAGAAAGCCAAGAGTCACATAAACGCACTATCAGTTATAACTTACCGGTCTACAACGCTTTTGGTTTTATCGAAAATGAAATCCCTAAAACACTCAATGTGACCATCCCTGCGGGGGTAATTGATGGGCAACGCATTCGCTTAAAAGGACAAGGGACCGCGGGAGAAAATGGCGGTGAAAACGGTGACTTATGGATAACCATCCGTATTGCGCCACACCCCTTATTCGATATTAAAGGCTATGACCTAGAAGTGGTTGTGCCATTAGCCCCTTGGGAGGCGGCGCTCGGAACTAAAGTTACTATACCAACCTTAAAGGACCCGATTGTTATTACGGTTCCCGCCAATAGCCAAGCGGGGCAAAAATTACGACTTAAAGGTAAAGGGCTGAAACATAAAGATAGTGCAGGGGATTTATACGCCATTATAAAAATTGTAATGCCCGATAGTAATGATGCGGAATCGAAAGCATTGTGGCAGAAGTTGGCGGAGGCTCAAACGCATTTTGACCCACGTAAAAATTGGGGAGGTAAATAATGGAACAGTTAACTACATTAACCGTTATTGATTTCTGCTTTCATACGGGGATTGCTGAAGATGAATTACAGGAAATCGTCGGGCTTGGGATTGTACAACCTATTGAAATTAGAGATGAATGGTTATTTGACGACCAAGCCGTGGTGGTCGTGAGAAGGGCGGTACGCCTTTATCATGAATTAGAGATTGACTGGCCGGGCATCGCAATGGCAATGAGCCTGATGGACCAAAATGAAAGGCTACGGCGCGAAAATGAGATGTTGCGTTTACAGTTGCAGCGTTTTATTGGTTAGCTTAGTTAGTGTTGTCAATGAGTTAGTCACTAACCACCATAAGCCTTGTTCAGTGAAATTAGGCTTGTGGTGGTTATTTATGTGAGTATTTTAGCTCTTGATTAAACGCTGTTTATTGATTCATCATGATAATGGGCCGCCCCATTTTATGGGGTGCTAATATTTTGTTTATCTAACAAGTCTTGAACTCGGGTATGCCATGCAAGAGTAAAGGGGTTAAACCCTTGTTTGAGATAATAGTCTTGAGTCTCTTCAGTAGAAAGAAAAATAATACTGCATTTTGTTGGAAGCTCAGTTGCTATCATTTGAATTAACTGTGTCCCAATCCCGTTATTTTGGTAGTCATTGTGGATTATCATTTCAGATATATAACAGCAGAAACTAAAATCAGTTATGGCTCGAATATAAGCAATAAATCGTTGGTCTAACCAAACGCTAATTAACAAATTGGCATTTTCTATCATGCTTCTAAGTTGTTTTGTATCATCAGTAGGGACAATTGAATTTAGTGGAGATTGCTTAATCAGCGAACGAAAATCATCAACGGAAATTGCCGAATTAACTTTATAAGTCAGGTTATTAGCGATAGTACTCATCTTTATTCCCTATAATAAAATGTATTCTTATAGGTTTAGCTTTAAATAGCTAAACTTTCCTGTTTTTATGGGAAATAAATGGGTATTAAATAAAGGTAATGACTTGGTTTAATGGCTTTTATATGTAATAGCCAAAAAAATACCCTTACCATTAGGCAAGGGCAACATAACGACAACGAGATTTTATTTTTTAATTAGAGACTTGCTGCTTCAGCAACTAATTTTGCAAGTTCATCCCAGTTTTCACTGTCAATTAATGCATTTGGTACCATCCACGAACCGCCGCACACTAATACAGACGGTAATGCGGTGTATTCTTTAATATTTTTCATACCGATACCACCTGTTGGCATAAATTTAACAGGGTAAACGGCGCCGAGTGCTTTGAGCATCGCAACCCCACCAGAGGCTTCTGCAGGGAAGAATTTTAAGGTGGTGAGGTTAAACTCAAGGGCTTGCTCTACCAAGCTTGGGTTATTGACGCCCGGAATGATAATCACATTTTTTTGTTGGCAGTAGGCAACAATTTTCGGGTTAAAGCCTGGGCTGACAATAAAGTCCACGCCTGCTTCAATGGCTTGGTCAACTTGCTGTGTGGTTAATACGGTACCTGCTGCGATCAGCAACTCAGGGTAGGCAGCGCGCATGTTTTTGATAGCTTGTACCGCGGCTGGGGTGCGGAAAGTAACTTCTGCGCACGGTAGGCCATTTTCCACCAACACTTTAGCTAGTGGCGCCCCATGTTCTGCGTGGTTAATGGTGATCACAGGGACAACTTTCAGCTGCTTAATTTTTTCAATTAATTGATTCATGATTAAACCTTTTCAATGGGGGCTAAAGTAATGGTTGGCATGGCCTCGGATGGAATAATCGCTCCCCGGTGTTGGATGACGCTTCCAGCCAGTAAATGACCTGTTTTTGCCGCATCGCAAGGGCTGCCACCTAAAATGCGGCAAGCTAGGTAGCCGGCACTAAAGGAATCCCCTGCGGCAGTTGTATCAACAACATGGCTAATTTTATTTGCAGGAATTTCAAAGCGTTGGTTATCAATAACCACAAAACAAGCATCAGCCCCGCGTTTTATCACGATTTCATTAACGCCATATTGTTGAGTGCGAAGAATTGCATCGGTTTCGTGATTATCACCGTATAGCAATTGTTCGTCATCAAAGGTCAAAAAAGCGATATCGGTTAGGCTTAAAATTTGCTGGTAAGCTTGCTGTGCCGCTTGTTTTGAAGGCCAAAGAGCTGGGCGGTAGTTATTATCAAATACAATTTTTGCGCCATGCTGTTTGGCTTGCTGTAAAATTTCTAATAACAATTGGCGTGTGGCGTCAGGTAAAATAGCTAAACTAATGCCACTTAAATAGATGAATTGTTGTGCATTAAGCTGTTGCTGTGTGTGTGCTTTGCTATTTTCATCTAACCAAAATTTTGCTGCTGCGTTATCACGCCAGTAGAAAAAACGGCGTTCACCATTGGGGGCGGTTTCAATTAAATACATACCCGGTAACCGTGTATCAGAAATAAACACATCATCGGTATTGATCCCTTCTTGCTGCCAGCGGGTAAGCATTTGTTGGCTAAATGGGTCTTTCCCTAAACCAGTAATATATCGGGTTGTCACTCCGTGTTTCTGAGTTAAACGTGAGAGGTATAACGCGGTATTTAGCGTGTCCCCACCAAAAGTTTGGCTGTAAAGCTCACCCGATTTTTGTAATTCAACCATGCATTCGCCAATGACGGCAACTTGCGGATGTGTACTCATATTTACCACCTGCGCGATTACGACTTAGTAAACTAATACTGACCTGATAGAGCTATTAAAACTCATTTTATTCATAACTTCAAATAAAAATGAAACGCTGTTTTAAAAATATTGAATCACTGTTCTTGTTTTTCTGTGACCTGCCTATTATGCTATTTAGCCTAGAGTGGTATTGGCTGGTTTCGCTATAATATCGCTATCAATTGAATTGGATGATGGAAAAGCAATGGATAAGACGACTCAAACGGACGCCGTTTCAGCTGTAGTCAAAGTATTTAGCATACTTAGCGCTCTTGGTGAACAAAAGGAAATCGGTGTATCGGAGCTTTCCCAGCGTTTGCTGATGTCAAAAGCGACAACATTTCGTTTCTTACAAACCATGAAACAGCTGGGGTATGTGGAGCAAGAAGGTGAGGCAGATAAATACTCACTGACATTAAAGCTTTTCGAATTAGGGGCGAAATCCCTCGAGTACGTTGACTTGATTGAAATTGCAGATAAAGAAATGCGCCAGATTGGCCGACTCACCAATGAGGCCGTGCATTTAGGCGCATTAGATGAAGACGCTATCATTTATATTCACAAAATAGATTCTAGTTATAATTTACGTATGTATTCACGGGTCGGTCGCCGTAACCCGTTGTATTGTACCGCGATAGGTAAAATTTTATTGGCTTGGCAAAGTGAAGACGCTATTCGCTGTGCATTAAAAGATGAATTATTTACCAAAAAAACCAATACCACGATTTTAACGTTGGATGATTTGCTGGCGGAATTAGCCACCGTTCGCGAATGTCATTATGCGCAGGATAGGGAAGAACAAGAGCTTGGCTTACGTTGTATCGCTGTCCCAGTATATGACCGGTTAGGGCATGTGATTGCAGGGCTATCCATTTCATTTCCAACGATCCGCTTTGATGAACAATGTATTGATGATTATGTTGAATTACTAAAAACGGCGGGGCGTAATATTTCAGAAAAAATGGGTTATCACCAATACCCATAATATTGGTGATAACGGGTTATCTATGAGTTAAGTTTTTGAGTAAATAGTTCTGTATATTGAAAATCATAGGTTTGTTCTGGGTTACCTGAGCTTGTTGCTTCTGGGTAGGGTTTATTACCAGGACGGTCACGGGTTAAGCTCCACATCGACACGAGGTTCAAACCTATTTTTTTTGCGAATTCGCTTAGAATGTCGGCATCATGGAAACTGAACATAGCATGGTCATCATTTAGGCCAATCATCGGGGTAATTTGAACGTAATTATACATTTCCTTATCTTCTACCGATGGGTAGAAAGGTTTTAATTGGTTTTTAATACTGATGGCAGCCTTGATAGCGGCATCGCCCAAGCTAATGATGTTTGGGTCATAATAATCCATTGCCATTCCATTAACTTTCATGACCAAACCTGCTTCTACAGATTTTTTCACTAATGCTAATCCAGTATTTGTTAACCCTGTCGGTAGGGTGGGTAGGGTTAGGCTTAAGGTGATTTTTGGGTTATTGTCGACAATCACTTTTAAAGCAGAAAATGCATTATCAGCATCATAGAGGCCATTTTCGAAGTCTAAATCTATATGCGATGCGTTTAGTTTATCGATAGCTTCTTGATAGGTTTTGATTAGTTCTTCTTGTGTCTGTACCAATGAGACATCTTGATTAGCGGCTCCTCCGAATGACACTGCAATTTTTACCCCGCCAGCAATAAGTTCGTCACACAAGGGTTTAGCCCAGCTTATTGGCATTGTGGGTTGGGCGGACCATGCCGCTTGTCTATTTCGGTCCGCAGTTAAAAAACCAAGGTAAAGTATATCAACCCCATATTGGATTGCAGCTTGGCTGTATTTAGCATTTGGCCTGCCATCAGGGTAGTTTTGCCAATCGTTCCAAGTGGCATCGACACTGACATCGATATAAGGACCAAAATAGGTTTTATTCATTGTATATTCCTAGTCTAATGAGTTAGATAAAGTGAAATTGGTGCCCAATACTAACTAATAGGGCAAGGTCACTTTTATAGAAAATAGGCTTAGGAACAAGACTAAAAATTATTAGTAACCTAATAGGTTACAGTCCTATTATGATCATGATAATAGAGGTAATTCGATACAAATTATTAGGTTAATTTGAATGATGGTAGTTAGTCTTTTTTGCATCTTGGCTTATTTCATATCATCACATCATTGGTCTTTCATGTGAGGGGTAATTATTAAGAACAATTGGTTGTGATTGAGGTGAACTGTATTTATGGTCGTGTATTCAATATAGAGATCATCACAATAGGTAATACTCCCGCTCTATGAATGTGCCGATGATTTTATCATGCATTTCAGGCGACTTCGAATAACCTAACGTCTTACGGTTAAGACGCTTTAAGCGATTTCTTAAATTCAAATTCTCTCTTTCTATTCGTTGGGTATAAAACTTACTTGCTACGTGTTTTTGTTTAGGTAATATCTCATAAGCACTGAACTTATCCGTGCACCAAAAAGCCACATTAAACCGAGACAGTAAAGCCAGTAACTGGCGAAGAGTTCTCTTGTTTCGACGACCAAACGTATGAGCAATAATCCGTTTTAGGCGAGGTTCCCAGGCATACCAAAGCCAGCGTTGTTGTTTCTTATTAGCCACAAAAGACCACTGTTCATCGACTTCACAAAGGAGTTCAATGTGCAAATTAT